>NZ_QSBX01000020.1:0-65185 GCF_003465835.1 Anaerotruncus sp. AF02-27
CCCTCGCTAAAGCTTTTTCTCTACCACCGGCACAGCCGGTGGTTTCTCTACAATGAAAAACCGCCAACCGGTAAAGGTTGACGGTTTATGATTTATAGGCGGTATCAGGAGACGTATTTGTTCCGCCCATAAAACAGCTATCCCTCATCGTCAAATCTTGATGATGCAATATAGGAGATCAATCCCAGCGCCTTCATTTGCTTTCTGACTGGCATTTGTTCAAGCTGTTTTTCAATCTGCTGCATTCTAATTCCGAGCGGAGAATTTTCCTTGTGGGCTTGATCATGCTTCTCCTCATAGAGCTGGTCTGTAGAAATACATAAAGCTTGTGCGATCCGGCAGGCGATATCAAACGACAATTTTTGTTTTCCGTTTTCAACTCTACTCAGATAAGACGTGGTTATATCCGCTTGATATGCCAGCTCTTCTTGAACCATATTTATTTTGTCCCGATAATATTTGATATTTCGTCCAACAATGTTCCTATCTGGCATATTCCCCCTCCTTTTCCCCCATAATATACCAATTCTTTTTGACAGACCATGTACATATGTACAAGTCTCTTACTACTCGTACTATGGTACATGAACGAAAGGTTAAAAGCTCCGTCACATATTAAAACGGAATTATGTTCTCAGCTTCACATTTACGATATGTCCCGTCAAAAGGCCGAATTAGGCGGCCCGCAATCGTGGTTTACTCCGCGCTTACAACTCATAAAACTATGCAACAAGCCATAATACAGGTACATCTAAGGCCCGCGCTATACTTTCAATCACATCTGCTGTTGGATTTGTCAACCCCCGCTCGATCTTACTGATTGTGGCTACGGATAGATTCGATTTATACGCCAGTTTTTCCTGGGACAATCCTTTTTGCTCTCGGTACTTTTTGACGTTCACTCCTATTGTCATGGACAGCATAATTTTATTCCTTTCTGCGGGCCGCCTGATTAACATTTTATCGCAAACCTCCCGCCAGCACTATGCATATACGAAAAAACCGCCCTGCAGAGCGGTTTTTTTATTCGTTTTCAAGTTTTAAATTGTTGCTTTTAGAATCTTTGCAAGCATTTTTCTCCTCAACCAGTTCTGAAAATTCCCAAGGGTATCTTTTTTCATATTAATCTTATTATCTTATTTTGTCCTGCTTACCATCTTCATATTTTACCCTTTCAATCAGTTGCTCCGGATCTTGCAACAAGTCGTTAATAGGGAGCGGCAGCCGTTCATCTCGCCGGTATTTCGAGGCAAAAGCGATATGGCATTTGCAGTTTCTGGTCATGTGTGCTAAGCTGTTTTTGTCATTTGCCATCTGAATGTCCTCTTTTGGATATTTTAGCGCGGTTGTCAGGCCGCACTTTTATCTTACTTCAAGGAGTTCTTTCGGAGTTTTTCTGCAAAAAAGAACCACCGGGAAAGCCATTCCCAGTGGTTCTTTTTTGGTGCCGCTAACCGGGATCGAACCGGTACGGTATTGCTACCGAGGGATTTTAAGTCCCTTGCGTCTGCCAGTTCCGCCATAGCGGCATCTTCTGCGCAAAAGCGCAGATATTATCATACCCCATTCGGGGCGATTCGTCAAGTATTCAGCCATCTTCTTTGGTCAGCGCGGGCAGTTTATACAGCTTTGTCAGCTCATCCGAACCAATAAATGTATCCACCATATAGGAAAACAGCACCTGTGTATACTGGGAGACATCGATTGTGCTGAGCATCGCCGGCGTGACTTGGGAAGTATCCACCACCGTGACCCGCCCGTAATGGATGAGCAGGAACGGCAGATAGCTTTGTACCGAACGGTCGGTAAAAATCAAAAGCTGGTTATACTGCACATTCTTTGAGTTGATGGTGATATCCATCACCGGGGACATCCCCCCGAGCAGGACGTCCATCGTGCCGCCGAGCTCCCTGCGGAATTCCGGATACAGTGTGAAATACCGGCGCACGCCGTTCTGATCATAATGCGTAACCGTATAGTTTCTCTGAAACTTTGAAAAGACATACTCGGATACACGGTCGGCTTTCACTTCCCGATACGGGGAAAGGCGGTACAGATCGCCATAATAGTTATAATCGATGTGCTTTACGTCAAATTGGTCGATTTCTCGTACCTTGAGGCCAAGTGTGCGCGCCGCAACGGTGTAAAGATAATAGCCGCCCAGCCCGGTCAGGGTGTTGTCGGTACGGTAGTAGATGTATTCATCCTGATGGCTGAAAAGGATCGGATAGACGCCGATCGCGTTGACATGTCCGGATACCCTGCGATAGACATCGTCAATCAGCGCCTTCTGGTCATAAAGCTGCGCAACCTCGGGATATGGGACCTTACTCTGCTGGACAGCGCAGGCGGTCGGGATCAGCATGACATAACTCGCCCGCTGGTAATCCTCTGCGAAATCAAGCATCATCAGCGTATTGGCATTCTCCGCCTGTTCGTCCTTTGGCTGCACATCAAGCATCAGCGAATCCTGCGAAATGAACACCCCGTTCTGCTCTTTGTTGCCGCCCATATAACTGAGCGACACCTGCAGCCTGCGGAAAAAATCCGCAGCCGGGAAATTCTGCGCAACCGTCTGCTCCAGCTTCTCAAGCGGCGGGCGGCCGGGCGTTTTTTCATCCAGCGAAAAACCGCGCAGCCCGCCAGCCGCAATCAGCAGCACCGGGATGGCAAACAAAACCGCCAGGAACAAAATTCCCGCGAACCGTTTTCCCATTGGGCATTCCCCTTTCCGCGCGGCGGCGCCAAATTCAAAATCTATCCGGATTTACAGCAAAAACGCGGTTGCCGCCAACAGGAGCGCCGCGCTGAACACTGCTGATAATACTGCGCTTGTGCGCGGAAGCACCCGGTCAACCATCTTTTTTACCATCCCGACAAGTCCCAGTGAACAGATGACGCATAGCACCAGCACCAGCCAGTTTGAGGCCAGCAGGTAAAGTACACGGGTATTTTCCCCGGCAACCGGCGCGCCGATTCCAAAAAGCAGCTTCAGGCAGGTGAACGACTCGCCAAGTGAACCACACATAAAAAATGTAAAAGAAACCAGAATCACCGCCATACTGTAAACCCAACAGAACAGGGTGGGAATGGCCTCCATATATTTACGCAGGAAATACCGTTCAAAAATGACGAACGCCGCAAAATAGATCCCCCACATCATCATATTGAGGTTGATGCCAAACCACAGCCCCATCAGAATGGTAACCAGCAGGATATTGAACACGCCCGACGCCATGCTTCCCTGCGCGGCGCCGAGATTAATGTAGATATACCGGCGAATGAACCGGTTAACCGTCACATTGAAACGGGAAAAGAAATCGTTGATACTGGTAGCCCGGTAGGGATAGAGAAAATTGTCCGGCAGCTCGATGCCGAAAAGGAGCGCAATCCCCCTTGCCATATCGCAGTAACCCGAAAGAATAAAATAAACGGCAAACGCCATCGTGATCACCATCGTCCAGGCGACGAGCACCGTCGCTTCCGAAAGCGGAATTTCCCGCACCTGCCCAAACAGCCGGAATGCCGCGTCCCCAAGCAGCACTTTTTTCGCAAGCCCCTGGATGAGGATCCGTCCGCCTTCCCCAACCTTCTGCAGAGTCATCTGTGGATTGCGCAGCTGGAAATGCATCCGGTTAAAATAAGTGAGCGGACCGGCGTAAAGCTTCGGGAAAAAGACTGTCATCATTGCAAAATGGATCGGGTTATGCTCTGCCGGCGCGTAACCGTGATAGCAGTCGATCACATATCCGGCACTGGTCAGGCAGAATACGCCGAGCCCCAGCGGAGCGGCCATGCCATAAACCGAAAAACGCACTCCGTAGAAAGCGATCAGCCCCACGCTTTTGAGCACCGCACAGATCATAAACGCCTTGCGCAGCCCGGGAAAACCCGCGCTGCGCTCGATGAGCCGCACCATCAGGTAATCGAACAGGACAACCGAAAACGGAAGAAGGATCAAGCCGCCTTCATGCCAGTAATACAAAAACCCGGAAAGCAGCAACAGGAACACCGTGCGAAAACGCGCGGGGATCAGCCCGCACAGGAGGATCGACAGCGGGAGAAACAGATAGAGAAACGTCAGGCTGGTGATCTCCATGCGCTCCCCTCCTTTCCCGGTTTATTTTGCTTCCAAAAGGGCCGCAAATTCCTCATACGTATAAAGAGAATTGACCACACCAAGCATCGCTTTGGAACTCATGCGGGATGGAAGTCCCAGCTTTCCCAGAAGCTCCCTGCGGCGTTCAGCGCTCCCGTCGCCGCCCGAAAGCCCCCACGCAGCAAAGTCGGCCGTGGTAATTTTGCGGCCGCTCCCCGGATTTTCCGAGGCCTCCACCGCAACACCCGCGCGCCGGAAGGCCGCAAGCAGCGTTTCGGCCGGGATTCCTTCGACCCCCAGCTTGCCTTCCGCGCCCGGACGGCGTTTGCGGCTCTCCTTGCCGAAAAGGTCGGGGATGTAGACGTGGGTAATCTTATCGGGATCAACCGCACCCGCGATATGCGCACGGATGCGAAACCCCGCCGCATCCGAATCGGTCAGGATGATAAGTCCGTGTTTCTCAGCGAGCCTGCGCAGCAGGCCAAGTTTTTCTTTATCGCGGAAGATGTCGAAACCGCCGGTGGTAAGGATCTCGGCGTCCACAAGCGAGGAAAGCTTCGCTTTGTCGTAGCGGCCTTCCACAACAATCACCTGTTTTATCTTCAGCATCAGCGTTTCCCCGTCAGAAGGAAGAGTTTGGTGATCGTTTCTTCAAGTGCGACCCGTTCGTCGGTTCCGGTGCTTTTGAGCGCAAAATCAGCGTCGGCAAGCGTTTCCAGCATTTTGCCGATCTGCGGCGCGGAGTAGTCCGCGCTGTCACTCATCGCGTTCTTGAGGACGAATTCCCGGTTTTTTGCATAACCGAGCTCAGCCGCGGCGCGCGCCGCCGGGACAGCCGCCTGCCGCGCCGCAAAGCCGCGGTAGAGATCGACGAACGCTCCCGAAAGTGCCGCGAGCACCTTTGTAACCGGTTCACGCAGGTAGATCAGCTGGTCGCACAATTCCATCGCGGCATTAAAATTCCCGCGGAAAATCGCCTTTGAAAGGTCATAGACCCGCGCGGTCATCACAGTGGTGACCACTGCGTCAATGTCCGCTTTGGTGATGGGGCGGGGACCGGTGTAGGCGCAGAGCTTTTCCATCTCGGTGTGGAGCAGCTGCATGTCGTCCCCACAGCGCTCAATCATGTAAGAGGCGCAGTCGCCTGAAAGCTCGCAGCCGTTTTTCTGGGCGCGGTCGCGCAAAAAGCGCAGGTTGTCGCCCAAACGGCGCGCCTGCAGTTCAATGACCGCACCCGCCTTGTCGCAGGCTTTGATGAGCGCGGAGAGCTTTTCCTTTTTCGCGGGCGGCGTTTTCACCGTCACGATCACTGTGGTGGTCATCGGCGGATCGGCAAGCACCGAACACAGCTCCTTCATCTGGCCCGCGTCGAGCTTGTCCGGATCCGCGTCGAGGGTGACGCAGCGGTTGCCGGAAAAGAACGGCAGTGACTCGACCGCGTCATAAAATTCCTGCAGGTCAAGGTTTGCGCCTTCGAATTTATGAAAATTGAAATCGTTAAAATCACCGCTGAGCGTTTTTTTGATCAGCAGCTTTTCATACATCGAGATCAGGTACGGCTGGGTGCCGTAAAGCAGATAGACCCGATGCAGTTCTTCACTCTTGACATGCTTTGAAAAGTCGTTTTCCACCGTATATTTCATGGTTTTATTTCCTTTCGGTCCGTTTGACCGTAATCACTGTGCTGTTAAAATACCGGCTGTTCTCCGCAAGCTCCACGCCAGGCGCCAAGATGATTTCATTGCGCGCGTTGATGAGCACGTCCGCCGCGAACGGCTGCTGCTCAAAGGCTTTTACAAACCGCAGCCCACCGGCTTCAAACGAAAGATGCCGCGCGCTTTGCCCGTCCGCTTGCACCCGCACCGCTCCAAACAGCGTTGCATCAAAACCATAGACGGCATCCAGCCCGCAGGCCGTCTCAACCGGGAACGCCTCGATCAGCAGATTGGCCGGATTGCCATAGAGGTCGTCGTCTTTTTGCAGGACAAAGAGGCTGATCTGTTTGACGCCCCTATCCAGCAGGAAGGTTTTCAAATTGCGCGCGGCCCAGACGCTCTTCGGCGCGCCGATGACAGCGGCCTGTTTTCCGTAGGCCAGCGCAATGCTATCTCCGTTTTTATCCACGGCGATTTCAAGCGCGTCGCCCCAAAGCACCGCGTGCGAACATGCGCCCGCAAGCAGCGCCACGCCCATCAGCGCGGCGGCATATCGTTTGAGCGTCTTCGGGGAACGGGCGGCCCAGAGCAGAATGCCTAAGAGCAGCGCGCCCGCCATCCACAGGACAAGGTATCCGTCCCGCACCGGGACCGCGGAAAACGGCAGGGCTGCCCAGGTATCGGAAATGCGATTGATCCACCGCACCGCAATTCCGGCAGGCAGGCCAAGCAGCCGCGCAAGTGGATAAAGCGGCGGAAAGGACGCAAGAAATCCTGCGATGAGCCCACATCCGAGCGCGAACGGCGCAAGCGGGAGGATCAAAAGGTTCACAACCGGGGATACGATCGAAACCTGTCCGAAATTCCAACAGAGGATGGGCAGCGTGAGCAGGCTGGCGGAGAGGGTGGTGCATACCGCCTGCAAAAGGGCGAACTTCACGCGGCTTTCTTCCGCCAGCTGATAAGCCGGACAGCGGAACATTTTTCCGCAGCACCAGTCGGTCAGCGGATGCAAAAATGCCGCGATACCCATCGTCGCGAAATAGGAGAGCTGTAAACTCAGGCTGAATACAGCGTACGGGTTCCAGATCAGAAGCAGGATCACGGCCAGCCCAAGGGAATTGAGCGAATCCGGATCGCGCCCGAAGAATCCGGCGCACCTGCAAAGCAGTACCATGATTCCCGCCCGCATGACCGACGGGGAAAATCCCGCGAGCCCCATGAACGCCAGAACACAGAACAGAACCGTCAGGCCGCGGGCCCGCCGCGAACAGCCGAACGCCGCCAGGAATGCTTCGAGCAGACCCGCGAGGATCGCAAGGTGCAGGCCGGAAACCGCCAGCAGGTGCGAAATGCCGGTGCGGGAATAGCTGTAGCGGATTTCCGGGGAGATCTGCTCGGTTTTGCCGACGACCATCCCGCCGAGCACGCTTCCCTCCATGCCGGGCAAAAGACCGGTAAGATTTTCAAAAACCCTTTGCCGGTAACGGGAAAGCAATACCCAAAACCGCGTGTCGGATTCCGGCAGGCGTTCAAAACCTCCGGAAAGATACCCTGTAAAGGCCAGATTTTGCGCCAGCAACGCCATGGGCCGGTCAGAAGTCCTGGAAAGGTTTCCTGTACATTTTACCACATCGCCCACCCTGACATCAAGTGCGCCCGGCACCGAGAACCGCACCCGCAGATTGCACAGCCCTTTCGGCAGGTCCGGCGCGGTCAGCAGGGTCACCGAAGCGGATGCGGCATAATCCTCGCATTCAACCACCGTCCCGCGCAGCGTCTGTGCCGTCCCGTCATACCGTTCCTGCGGAGCGACAGCCGCGGCATGGTGGAGCATCACGCCACACATACACGCACAAAAAGCCGTCGATGCGGCATAAGCCCACAGCGGCAGCTTCCCGATGAAGATGCAGAGGACGAGCAAAGCGGCTCCGGCAATGGCTGGGATCAGCGGGTCGCTGCCTGTGGACAGCACAAGAAACACGCTGAAAAACCAAATGAGCCCGCCGATATGGAACGCCCGGTTCATTCGTCCGGAAGTTCGATTTCGCCGTTTTGCTTTTTAAATTGTTCGACCAGCTTGCGGATCATAAAGATGAGCTGGCCGTTGGCGCTGCGGCCGTAATAGCCGCAGACATAGCGAAACTCCCGCAGCAGTTCCTCGTCAATGCGCAGGGAAAAACTCTTTTCCTTTCCCATGAAAACACCTCATAACAGCATTCATATGAGCCCATTTTAATTTCATTATGCAGTCAAAAATCAAAACAGGCCCATTATGGGCCTGTTTTGATTTTTAAAGTATCAGAATGTGAGGCATCACAGCGTCGAACGCTGGTAAAGGCCGCTCATCCGTTCGATCTTTTCCGCGAGCTGTCTGGTCAGCATTCCCTTTTGCAGCCGGAACTGCCAATTGCCGCCCAGTGTCGACGGCGTGTTCATCCGCGCCTCGCCGCCCAGCGCCAAAAAGTCCTGGATCGGCGCGACCGCAAGCTCGGCCACACTCGCCCATACGGTATGAAGAATCCCCCAGTTGACCCCTTCGGATTCATTCAGCCGCATGTAATCCGCCGCGTGCTGCCGGTCCTGCGGCGCGAGCGCCGTTTCCCACCAGTGCATCAGCGTGTCGTTATCGTGCGTGCCGGTATAGATAACGCTGTGGCGCACATGGTTGTGCGGCAGGTAGACATTATCCCAGTTCGAATCGAACGCGAACTGTAAAATCTTCATACCCGGGAAACCGGTTTGCCGGAGCAGCTCGTAAACATCATCGGTCAGAATGCCCAGGTCCTCCGCAATGATCCGGCTCTTTCCGAGTTCCTTCTCCGCCGCCGCGAACACCGCGCGGCCCGGACCTTTTTCCCAATGACCGCCCTTTGCGTCCGCATCCCCGAACGGCACCGCATAAAAGCCCGCAAAGCCCCGAAAATGGTCGATCCGCACCATGTCGCACACCGATGTGACCATCCGGATACGTTCGATCCACCAATGGTAACCCGTTTCTTCATGCACCTTCCAGTCGTAAAGCGGGTTGCCCCAGAGCTGGCCGTCCGGCGAGAAATAATCGGGCGGCACGCCGGCGATAAAGACCGGTTTGCGGTCCTCATCCAGCCAGAAAAGCTCCGGATGTGCCCAGACGTCCGCGCTGTCCGCCGCCACGTAGATCGGCAGGTCTCCGATCAACTCGACGCCGTTTTTGTTTGCATAGGTTTTCAGCGCAAACCACTGGGTGAAAAACAGATACTGCACATAAACCCAGAAGTCGAGATCCTCCGCGCATTCCAGCCGGGCGCGTTCGAGCGCGCCCGGTTCGCGCAGGCGCAGCCCGTCGTCCCATTCGCTCCATGCGCGGCCGCCGAACCGGTCCTTGAGCGCCATGAACAGCGCGTAATCCTCAAGCCAGCCCCCCTGCCTGCGCCGAAATTCCGCAACCGCTTTTTCGTCACGGGCAAAACCGCGTTCAAACGC
This sequence comes from Anaerotruncus sp. AF02-27, assembly GCF_003465835.1. NCBI lineage: Bacteria > Bacillati > Bacillota > Clostridia > Eubacteriales > Oscillospiraceae > Anaerotruncus > Anaerotruncus sp. AF02-27. The sequence continues at coordinate 9,220 of NZ_QSBX01000020.1, forward strand.
CCGGCGCAGGACGGAGAACCGGTTTTTATAAAGCTTCTCATAGTCGGTACAGGCAGGATCGTCCCCCCAGTCAATGCCTTCATACTCCTGCTTTTCGAGCAGCCCGTCCTGTGTGAGCAGGTCAAGATCGATGAAATACGGGTTGCCCGCAAAGGTGGAAAGGGACTGATACGGACTGTCGCCGTAGCTGGTCGGCCCGAGCGGCAGAACCTGCCAGAAACGCTGGCCCGCCGTATGCAAAAAGTCCACAAAATCAAACGCTGCCTGCCCGATCGTTCCAATCCCGTAATCGGACGGCAGCGAGGAAATATGCAGGAGGATTCCACTGGCTCTCATGAAAACACCTCATCAGTTTCAGAAAAACTCATATTAACATTAACATATATATTCCGCGAATGCAACAGGAAATTCCCGTCCGGGATGAATTCCTACAAATCCGGCATCGTCCCTCCGGATGTCCGACAATCTTTGTGTAATTTTGACTCTTTCCGCGAAATCGATGGTTTGTTATAATAAACGATAGTGTATCCGGGGGTTGTCGTAAAAGGCAGATCCTCCTGTTTGCGGCGGTTTGTGTTTTGATTAAAATAAGAGGAGAATGTGTATGAGTACAAAAAGAATCATCGGTATCGACGAGCGTCCGCCTCTGGGGCAATTTATCCCGCTGAGCCTGCAGCATATGTTTGCAATGTTCGGCGCATCGGTCCTGGTTCCGATCCTGTTTGGCATCAACTCTTCAATCGTCCTGTTCATGAACGGTCTGGGGACGCTGCTCTTCATCGCGGTCACCAAGGGCCGTGCGCCGGCCTATCTCGGATCTTCGTTTGCATTCATCGCGCCTACCCTCTACCTGATCGCCAATCACCCGGCGGGCTTTCGCGCGGCGCAGGGCGGATATGTGGCGGTCGGTATCGCGGGCTGTATCGTGGCCTTCATCATCTATAAATGCGGAACCAACTGGATCGACGTGGTGCTGCCGCCCGCGGCTATGGGCCCGGTCGTCGCGCTCATCGGCCTGGAGCTTTCCGCGGAAGCTGCCAAGACCGCCGGTATGATCGTCAACGAGTCGAATCCTGCGATCGATCCGCGCGCGGTTGTCGTATTTCTGATCACGCTGGGCGTCGCGGTTTTCGGGCAGGTGCTCTTCCGCGGCTTTCTCTCGGTCATCCCGATCCTCATCGCAATCATCGCCGGCTATGCCGCGTCCTATTTTGCGGGGATGGTCAGCTTTGAAGCGGTCCTGCAGTCGGATTTCTTCGTTATCCCGAATTTCCAGATGCCGGTTTTTGACGGCGGCGCCATCATGGTGATGATGCCTGCCCTTCTGGTCATCCTGTCCGAGCATATCGGGCATCAGGTGGTCACCAGCCAGATCGTCGACCGCAACCTGATCAAGGACCCGGGCCTGCATCGCTCGATCTTTGGCGACAACTTCTCCACCGCGGTTTCCGGTATGCTCGGTTCGGTCCCAACCACCACCTACGGCGAAAACATCGGCGTCATGGCGGTCACCAAAGTATACAGCGTCTGGGTCATCGGCGGCGCCGCGATTTGCTCGATCATCCTCTCGTTCGTCGGTCCGATCGCCGCGCTCATCAACACCATCCCCGGCGCAGTCATCGGCGGCATCTCCTTCCTGCTCTACGGCATGATCGGCACCTCTGGCCTGCGCATCCTGGTCGACCAGCGGGTCGATTACGGCAAATCCCGCAACCTGGCGCTCACTTCGGTTATCTTCGTCACCGGTCTTTCCGGCATCGCGATCGATATGGGCAACATCCAGCTCAAGGGCATGGCGCTGGCTTGCATCGTCGGCATGTTTATGAGCCTGATCTTCTATATCTTCGATAAATACAACCTCACCAACGACAAAGAGGAAAACTGATTCGTGCATCACAGGGAAGGCCGATATCCTTCCCCATGGGCACCGATCCGATAAGGAAAGCCGCCGGCTGATGCCGGCGGCTTTTTTCACTTATTTGCGCGACCACTGGACACCCTGCGGGGTGTCCTTGAGGACAATGCCCATTTCGCTCAGCTTGTCGCGGATGGCGTCCGCTCTGGCAAAATCCTTTGCCTTGCGGGCGGCCTGCCGGTCGGCGATCAGCGCTTCAACCTCACTGTCGAGTGAATCGGCCTTTCGGTTATAAAGCAGGCCAAGCACGCCGGTCAGCTCATCAAACTTCGCGATCGCGTAGGAAACCGCTTCCTTCGAGCGCGTCTCAGTGAAAAAGCTGTTGATGTCACGCGCCAGCTCAAACAGCGCGGCGATGCCATCAGCGGTGTTAAGGTCGTCATCCATCGCTTCGACAAACTGTGCAATGCGGTTGTCAGCTGCTTTTTTGAAGGTTTCCTCCCCTTCGGTGGGCGCGCCGCACGCGTTTTCCAGCGCAAAGTCGAGATTGTCACGGCAGTTGTGGAGCCGTTCGAGCGCAGCCTTGCACTGCTCAATCACCTCAAGGTTATAGTTGATGGGGCTGCGGTAATGCGCCTGCAGCATCATAAATTTAATCGGCTCGTAGCCAAACTTCTCCGCAACCTCGCGCACGGTAAAGAAGTTGCCGAGCGACTTGCTCATCTTGCGGTTGTCAACGTTGATGTAGCCGTTGTGCATCCAATAACGTACATATTCCACGCCTGTGCAGCATTCGCTCTGCGCAATCTCATTTTCATGGTGCGGGAAGATGAGATCCTGCCCGCCGCAGTGGATGTCGATCGTTTCGCCCAGATGGCGGCGGATCATCGCGCTGCATTCGATATGCCAGCCGGGACGGCCCTCTCCCCATGGGGAAGTCCAGCTTGGCTCGCCAGGCTTGGCAGCCTTCCAGAGGACGAAATCGAGCGGGTCCTCCTTGGCCTCGCTCACATCAATGCGGGCGCCGCTTTCAAGGTCCTCAAGCGGCTGATGCGAGAGCTTCCCATATTCGGGAAACTTGCGGGAGCGGAAATACACACTGCCTTCGTGCGCATAGGCGTAGCCCTTCTCCTCCAGCGACTTGACCATATCGATGATCGTGTCAATATTTTCGGTCGCGCGCGGATGGATATTCGCCGGGCGGATTCCGAGGCCTTCGGTATCGGTCAGATATTCTTTGATGTAACGCTCCGCGACTTCCTTAACGGTGATTCCTTCCTCATTCGCCTTGTTGATAAGCTTGTCGTCGATGTCGGTGAAATTCTGGACAAAGGTAACGTCATAGCCGCGGTATTCCAAGTAGCGGCGCAGCGTGTCGAACACGCAGATCGGGCGCGCGTTGCCGATGTGGATGAAGTTATAGACGGTCGGGCCGCAGGCATACATTTTGACCTTGCCTGGCTCAATTGGGATAAATTCCTCTTTCTGACGGGTGAGTGTGTTGAAAATTTTCATCGGTTTCGTCTCCTTACGTTTTCAAAAAGTCTCGTCAAAATCCGGCCGGCCGGATGGAATCCTTCTTTCCAAAGGATTCCATCCGCCGCGCCGGTTATTCGTCCAAAACGGCGGCCATCTTTTTTTCCGTCTGCTCTCCCGCGTCCCCGTCCTTTTCCAGTTCCCGGATACGCTTTTCCAGTTTGTCAATTTTAAACTGCAGCTTGCAGAGCTCCTGCGCGACCGGGTCGGGGATGTGCACATGGTCAAGCCCGACCGGCTTGCGCCCCGCCACCCGCCCCACACGTGCCGGGACCCCCACCGCAGTCGATTCGGCGGGGACCGATTCGAGCAGCACGGCGTTGGCGGCGACCTTCGCGCCGTCCCCAACCGAGAACGGGCCGAGCACCTTCGCGCCCGCGCCAACCGTGACATTTTTGCCAAGCGTCGGATGGCGCTTGCCCTTGTCCTTGCCGGTACCGCCCAGGGTCACTCCCTGATAAATGGTGCAGCCGTCCCCAACCTCCGCGGTCTCTCCGATAACGACCCCCATGCCATGATCGATCAGCACGCCGGTGCCAATCTTTGCTCCGGGATGGATTTCGACGCCGGTCAGAAACCTGGCCGCCTGGCTGACCACACGGGCGGAGAGAAAGTGTTCGTGTTTATAAAGCCAATGGGCCGGGCGGTGCAGCATAATCGCATGCAGGCCGGATGAAACCAGCACGGTTTCCAATGTGCTCCGCGCCGCCGGGTCCCGGTCTTTGACCGCCTGTATATCCTTTTTGAAAGTTTCAAGCATAAAGGCAATTCCTCCTTGCAGATGATGAAAAACCCGCCTTCGTCAGCCCACAGGACAAACGAAGGCGGGATAAATCCGCGGTTCCACTTCGATTTTTTACTCGAAAGCCCTTAACGCGGGCGACACGCATTCCCCTACTGAGAAAAATCCGTTCGGGTGCAGTGCTGACGGGTGCACTTCCCACACGCTTTCTGCTGGACGCGTTTTCAGCCGACGGCGCGTCCTCTCTGTCGCAGGATTGCGCGGGTACTTCTCCCGCTCATCGCATCGATATTCATACGGGACCCCATAGGGGCCCACAACAGTATATGCAAAGGATACCATAATCGTCCACTTGATGCAAGTGTTTTTCCCGAAATCCCACGCTGTATTTTCCTGCGTGCGCCTGGGGATCTTTTGCGCCTTCCAGTCGCCCGGGTTTTTGCACGTTTCGCCGCGTGCACGGGAATCAAGCGGCCTCGCCGCTTGAGAATCACTAACGCGTTTCGCCGCGCCCCACGAGTGCCTTTCTTGTGCGCACAAGAAAGGTACCAAAGAATGCGCTCAAGGGACTAGGGGCTCGCTTCCCGGCCTATGGGCCGGAGCGGACTTCGGACGCTCGCTCAAAGGGGGCGACGCGCCGCCTTTGGCGGCGGATTTGTTGCAAGGAGTGCCTGCGGCACAATAGCCCCTCAAGAAAGCCCGCAGACGCCTTGCCAAGACCTGCGCCGCAAGCGCTCCCAATGAAACGGTCAGCTCAAGACTGATGGTAAAGCTTCGCGCTCCCAGGTCATGGGCCGGTTGAAAAACCGTGTGGACACAGCGTAATGCGCGGCCCGCAGGGCCGCGCATTCAAAATCCATTTGTCCTTATTCGGCGCAGCCGGTTTTCGCAACGGTTGCGAAAACTCGTCCCGCGCGTCATTGCGAAGCGCGCGCGGCTCACTTCGTGGAATCTAAGCAGATTGCGCGCCGTTTCTGCCGCAGGCAGCTTTCACGGCGCGCATGGGGCCGCGGGGTGTCCCCGCGTGTCCTTCTTTGGTGACTTTCTTGGACAAGCAAGAAAGTTACCCTGCGGAACAATCTCCGGGCGCGGCGAAACGCGCAAAAATACCCCTGCACGGCGCAGTCAGCGGATGTCGTCAAACAGTCCCCGGTTCTTCCAGATGTAATTCCAGCCCGAAAGCAGGGTCAGCACCACCACGACCAATTGCAGCACCACGTCGCCGATGAAGAACTGCACCGAATAGGAATGCGGAGACGGCGGAAGAATATCCCAGGTGACCCACATTGCAAGCAGCGTATAGAGCACCCAGATGATCTGGAACACAGTCTTAAGCTTGCCAAGCTTGTCGGCGGCAATGACCGCGCCATGCTCTGCAGCAATCAGCCGCACCGAAGTGACCAGCAATTCCCGCGCCAGGATGACAAAGACGCCCAACGCCGAGGCACGCCCGAGCGGGATGAAGCAGATGAGCGCCGAAAAGACCAGCAGCTTATCCGCGAGCGGGTCCATCAGCTTGCCGAAATTTGTGACCAGCCCATCACGGCGGGCGATGTTTCCGTCAAGGTAGTCGGTAAACGACGCCGCCCCAAAGACTGCCGCGGCCCAGAGATAGCGCCACGGGATCGCGTCCGCAAACATAAAGATCAGAAACACCGGAATCAGCGCCATGCGCAGCACGGTGAGCTTATTTGGCAGGTTCATAATCAGTCGATCGCCTTTCCACGCAGGTCATAGCCGACAACCCCATCGATTGCGACCCGCACATATTCTCCGGGCGCATATTTTTTGCGCCCGCTAAAGTAAACTTTGGTGTCAATGTCCGGCGCGTCCATATAGCTGCGCCCATACCAGAATTTTTTCTCGCGGCCTTCAACCGCCACTGTGAGCGTCCTGCCCACCTGGGAAAGGTTGAACGCTTCCATGATACCGTACTGCTCCTCCATCACGATCTGCGCACGGCGTTCCTTCACCTCCGGGTCGATCTGATCCTCCATCTCGCCCGCGGGGGTATCCTCCTCCTGCGAATAGGCAAAGCACCCGAGCCGCTCGAATTTCACCTTCCGGATAAATTCGCACAACTCTGTAAACTCTTCTTCCGTTTCGGTCGGAAAGCCAGTGATCAGCGTGGTGCGCAGCACGACGCCAGGCACCTTCTCCCGGATCTTTTGCATCAGCGCCGCGAGGCTTCCCGCGTCGCCGCGCCGGTTCATCAGATTCAAAATCCGCCCGCTCACATGCTGGATCGGGATATCCATATATTTGACGATCTTCTCCTCCGCAGCCATCGTTTCGAGCAGTTCGTCGGTGACCCGGTCGGGGTAGCAGTAAAGCACCCGCACCCATTTGACCCCGTCAATCCCGCAAAGCCGCCGCAGAAGCTCCGGCAGCATCAGCTTTCCATAGAGATCCTCACCGTACCGGGTGGTGTCCTGCGCGACCACGTCAAGCTCGGTTACGCCGCGCGAAACCAGCCGCTTGGCCTCCTCCACAACCTTCTCAATCGGCCGCGAGCGGAAATGCCCCCGGATGAGCGGGATGGCGCAGTAGGCGCAGCGGTTGTCGCAGCCATCCGCCACTTTGAGATAGGCAAAGAACGGCTCGTTCGCGAGCACCCGCTCGCCTTCGAGCGGCAGGTCGTCCTTCTCCCCGAACGCAACTGTCTTTTTGCCTGCGAGCGCGTCCTCGATCGCGGTTATGATATCCGCGTTGCGTCCGATTCCCAGCACCACGTCAGCCTCCGGGATCTCCTCAGCAACCTGCTCGCGGTATCGCTCGGCCAGGCATCCGGTCACGACGACCGCCTTCACCTTCCCCGCATCCTTCATCTGGCAGAACTCCAGAATCGTTTCGATGCTCTCCTGTTTCGCGGCCTCGATGAAGCCGCAGGTGTTGACGATGACCACGTCGCAGCATGCCGCATCGGCGCAGATTTCATAACCGCCTTTCACGATCATCGCAAGCAGCAGCTCCGCGTCGACCTGGTTTTTCGAGCAGCCCAGGGATACCATCCCCACTTTTACAGCCATATTTTTTCTCCTAACCCTGCATTTTATCCGGCATTTCTTCATTTGCCTGCTCCCGCTTCACAAGGGCCTCCAGCCGGTCAAAACGTTCATCAATATGCTCTTTGAGCAGGCTGTAGGTGATCTTCGCCACCAGGATGATGAAGGCTGCCGGAATCAAAATCACCGAAAACGGGATTTGCATAAGCCTTCCTCCTTCAGTCGTAATCTTCCCGCCCGCCGAGCGCTTTGCGCACGTCGGCGGCGCAGTATCCCATCCGCAGCATCGCCGCAAAGGCGCGCCGCTTCACCTTTTCGTCCTCCCAGGCAAGCGGGTACTTCTTTTCGATCAGTTCCCGGATGCGCACAAGCGGCGCGTCCGGCAGCAGCGAAACGGCAAATTCGATCTGCTCGTCCGCCAGTCCCCGCTGCCGCATCTCCTGCCGGATACGGATAAGCCCGTACCGTTTGCGCTCGTAAAGGTCGCGCGCGAACCGCTCGGCGTAATCGTCGTCGTCCACCAGTCCCAGCTCCTCCATCCGGCCGACCGCCAGCGCGGCGCTCTCCTCGTCCACATCCCGCAGGAGCCGCTCCTTGAGCTGGCTCGCGGTATATTCCTTGTACGAAAGATAGTGCAACGCCTTCTCCTTCGCTTTTTTGAGCTGCGCTTCGCCAACCAGTTCCGCAAGCCTTTCGGGATCAATCTGCATTCCGACCGAAAGCCCCGACGCCGCAAAGACGTCGGGGTGCATGCTCATACAAAATTCGCCGTCCACATAGAGGGCGATATTTCCGCGTTTTGTCATTCTAACCGCCGTGACAGTCATCACTCGTCATCGGTCTCCACATCAATATTCACCTTCGGCGCATCCGTTCCAGCCGCCGGCGCCGGTTCCACCGCCGCGCCAACCTTCACCGGCTTCTTGCCTCCGGAAGCGGTCTTTGCATTCTTGAGCAGTTTGTCGGCGTTATCCCGCACCTTCGCTTCGATCTCAGCGGCAAGCTCCGGATTCGCCTTGAGGTATTCCTTCGCATTGTCGCGTCCCTGTCCGAGCCGGGTTTCGCCGTAATTGAACCACGAGCCGCTCTTCTGGACGATATCGAGCTTTACGGCAAGATCCAGGATTTCTCCGACCTTCGAGATGCCGGTGCCGTACATGATATCAAATTCCGCCTCTTTAAACGGCGGGGCGACCTTGTTTTTGACCACCTTGACGCGCACCCGGTTTCCGATCATCTCGGTGCCGGTTTTGAGCGTTTCAATCCGGCGCACATCGAGCCGCACCGACGCATAGAATTTCAGCGCCCGTCCGCCCGGTGTGGTTTCCGGATTGCCATACATGACGCCGATTTTCTCACGCAGCTGGTTAATAAAGATGACCACGCAATTCGATTTTCCGATCGCACCGGTCAATTTCCGCAGCGCCTGGCTCATCAGGCGGGCCTGCAGGCCCACATGGCTGTCGCCCATCTCGCCTTCGATTTCTGCCTTGGTGACCATCGCCGCAACCGAGTCGACCACCACCACGTCAACCGCGCCCGAACGCACAAGCGCCTCGCAGATTTCGAGCGCCTGTTCGCCGGTGTCCGGCTGCGAAACGAGCAGTGAATCGATATCCACGCCGAGCGCCTGAGCATAGACCGGATCGAGCGCGTGTTCGACATCGATAAAGACGGCCGCGCCGCCAGCCTTCTGCGCTTCCGCAGCGACATGCAGCGCGACGGTGGTCTTACCGGAGCTCTCCGGCCCATAGATCTCGACGATGCGTCCGCGCGGGACGCCGCCGATGCCGAGCGCGATATCCAGGGAAAGCGAACCGGTTGAAACCGCCTCCACATTGAGGGTGCTGTCCTGGCCGAGCTTCATCACGGCGCCCTTGCCGAACTGCCGCTCGATCTGGCCGAGCGCCGTCTCCAGCGCTTTCTGCCGTTCCTCAGCGGACACATTGGATTTTCTGGCCCCAATCGGCGCCGATTTCTTCTCTGCCATTGCACTCATCCTCCATTGTTCATGTCCTAAACCTAGACTCTATTATACATGCCCGGCGGATAAAAAGCAAGCGAATTCGAACGTTTGTTCTTCTTTTCTGCAAAAAAGAACGCCGCTTTGCACGCGGCGTCCCTGCATGATAAATCTGCTCTCTTTATTTCGCGGTGGCGTTGCGGAACGCCTGCCGGGTCGCTTTGATTTCGGTCAGCGACTTGACGAGCACTTCCTCCGTTTTGAGCAGGCAGTTATCAGAAAATTCCTGCGCGGCCTGGCGGATTTCGCGGGACTTGAGCTGCGCCTGCGAAAGGATTTCGGATGCCTTGGCCTGCGCGGCCTTGGTGACCTCCTCCTGCGCGATGAGCTGGCGCGCGCGGTCCTCCGCCTTGCGGACGATCTGGTCCGCTTCCTTTTTGGCGCTTTCGATGATCTCGGTGCGGTCGGAAACGATCGCCTTGGCCTGTTTGATCTCAGCTGGGATATTCAGGCGGATATCATCGATCAGATCGCGCACCTTGTCAGCGTCCACGACGCACCGCCCGCCGGACAGCGGCAGGCTCCACGAACGGTCGAGCAATTCGTCAATCACATCAAGAATTTCATCAATATTCATTGGAACTCATCCTTTCGCATGTTTGTCGGTTTTGGATTCATCCATCGGGCACAGGCGTTCCCGGATCTGCCTCAGGACACAGCGTGGAACAAAATCGCTGATGTCTCCGCCGAAGCGCGCAATCTGCCGCACAATACTCGACGAAAGATACATATTGTCGCTGTTTGGGGTCAAAAACACCGTTTCGGCATAAGGCATCAGCTTTTTGTTGGTGAGCGCCATCTGGAATTCATAGTCAAAGTCGGAAACTGCCCGCAGGCCCTTGACGATTGCGACTGCCGACCGTTCCCGTACATAGTCTACCAGCAAACCGCTGAATTTGTCAACTTCCACGTTTGGAATGCCTTCAATCGTTTTCTTGATCATCCCCACCCGTTCATCCAGCGTGAAAACCGGATTTTTGTCGGGGTTCGCGCTGACCACCACAATGACCTGGTCAAACAGGATGCTGGCGCGGCGGATGATATCCTCATGGCCCTTGGTGATCGGGTCAAAACTGCCCGGGCAGATTGCGGTACGCTGCATAAGCTGTCAGTCCTTCCCAAAGTTCTGATGCCGGTAGGTCGTGATCTTCGCTTTCCCGTAGCGGTAGGTTTTGTAAACCAGAAATTCGCCCGCTGATTCGGGCAATTCCTCATTGCGTTCGGTTTCGCAGACAATAATACCGGTTTCGTTCATCTTCTCTGCGAGCCTCGGCAAAACCGCGTCGATCAGCTTCTGCCCGTAGGGCGGGTCGAGAAATGCGATATCAAAGCGTTCGGCTGCCGACTGCAAAAAAGCGTTCACATCCATCGCTGCAACACGTGCCTGCGCGGCGAGTTTTGCCGCGGCAAGGTTGCGGCGGATGACCTCCTGCGCCGCGCGGGAGGTGTCTACAAAAATACAGCTCTTCGCGCCGCGCGAAAGCGCCTCGATCCCAAGCTGTCCGCTGCCCGCGAACAGGTCGAGCACCATCGCCTGCTCAACTTCAAAATGCAGGATGCTGAAAATCGCTTCCTTGGCCATATCGGAAGTGGGACGGGTGGTGAGCCCCTCCGGGGCCTGCAGCCGCGTCCCGCGTGCGGTACCGGTAATTACTCTCATCTGGTTCTCCTTTTGCCGATTGTTGCATCTATTATGGCTTTTTTTGTGGATTTTGTCAACTTGCTGGGAATGCGTCCCCAAACATGGGGCACGCCTGCGCAGCCTGACGAAAAGGTCGGGAAAGCGGCTGTCACTCCGCTTCGCTTTCCGCGTGCAGAAAGGCGTACAGCCGTTCGGCGGCGGGCCTGGTCATCCCCTTCACCGCCGCGAGCGCATCCGCGTCCGCAGCCTTGATCGCCTTAATCGTCTTGAAGTGCTTATAAATTTCCGCCGCGCGGGACGGTCCGATCCCTTCGCACTGGGTGAGGGTCAGTTCAAACGAATTCTTTTGATGCCGCGCGCGGGAGAATGTGACCGAATAGCGGTGCACCTCATCCTGGATGGTCGAAACCAGGGTAAACGCGCTGCGATGTGAGGAAATCGCAATTTCGCCGCCGGTTTCCGCGATGGCCCGGGTGCGGTGCTTGTCGTCCTTCACCATGCCGAACACCGGCACGCCAACGCCCATCTGACTGAGCATCGGGACGATCGTTCCGACATGTCCCTTGCCGCCATCGAGCAGGATCAGATCGGGCAGCCGGTCGAACGCCTCGTCCTGTTTGTCCGGATCAAGATACCGTTCGAACCGCCTCTGCAGCACCTCCGACATGCTCGCGTAGTCGTCGGTGCCCACGACCGTCTTGATCGTGAATTTGCGGTAGCATTTGCGATTTGGCCGCCCGTTTTCAAAGACGACCATGCCGCCGACCACCGTGTCGGAACCGATGTTCGAGATGTCATAAGCTTCGATATACGCGGGCGGTTTCTCCAATCCCAACAGCCGGGCCAGCTCGTCGAGCGCGGCGACCTCCTTGCCGGTGCGCTGCACCTTCTGGGAAAGCCGCTCGGCCGCATTGGTGCGGGCCATCTCGACGATTTTGAGCTGTTCGCCGCGCTTGGGCACACGGATTTCCACCTTGTGGCCGGCCTGTTCGGAAAAGAGCCGCGACGCAATCTCGATGTCCTCAATCCCGCCGTCGAGCTGGATTTTTGAGGGGATCTCCTGCCGGGTGGTATAATAACGCAGCAGAAATTCCAGCCGCGCCGCATCGAGGTCATCGACCGGGCCGAGCAGGAAATCCTCCTTGTCCACCAGCCGCTCGTTGCGAAATTTGAGCACAACGGCGCAGGTGTCGTTGTCGCTGCGCTGCAAAGCAATCACGTCCTGATTGGCGGTTTTGACGAAAACCACCTTCTGGGATTCGGTGATCCGGCCGATCGCGCGGATGCGGTCGCGCAGCTGCGCAGCCTTTTCGAACTGCATATTCTCGGCGCACTCGTTCATCCGCTCGGTCAGCTTCTCGATGCTCTGGGTGCTGCCGCCCTTGATGTAGTCGATCGCCTGCTCCAAAATCTCATTGTATTCCGCGAGCGAAACCTTCCCGCGGCAGACGCCCATACACTGCTTGATGTGGAAATTGAGGCAAGGCCTGCCCTTGCCGAATTCCTGCGGGAATTTGCGGTTGCAGGTCGGCAGGCGGAAAGCGCGGTTCGCTTCGTCGACCGTCTCGTTCACCACAAACGAGGACATGTACGGCCCGATATACTGCGCGTCCGGGTCGTCCTGCTGGAAGGTCTGGCGAATGCGGGAAAATTGCTTCGGCGCGATCTTGATATAGCTGTAGCCCTTGTCGTCCTTTAAAAGGATGTTATATTTTGGGGAATGCAGCTTGATCATGCTGCATTCGAGCACGAGCGCTTCGAATTCGCTGTCGGTGACGATATAATCGAAATCTTCGACATGCATCACCATCTGATAAACCTTCGGATGGTGTTTTTCGATCGCGCGGAAGTAACTGCTGACGCGGTTCTTGAGCGCCTTGGCCTTGCCAATATAGATGATTTCCCCGGCTTTGTTCTTCATGATATAAACACCGGGCAGGAGCGGCAGCTTGTGCGCCTTCTCGGCAAGGAATGGGATTCTTAAGTTTTCCACGGAAAGCCTGGGCTCCTTTCCTCAGAATTTATGATGCCCCAAGGAGGGCTTTAACTTTCTTATTTGTCCAAGAAAGTCCTCAAAGAAGGTCACGCGGGGGATTGCGCCCTTCGCGCGCCCGGAGTTCCTTTCTTGCTTGTCCAAGAAAGGAACCAAAGAAGGACACGCGGGGATACCCCGCGGCCCCATGCGCGCGATTTCATTGCCTGCGGCAAAGATCGCGCGCAATCTGCTCAGACGAGACGAAGTGCGCCGCGCGCGCTTCGCAATGACGCGCGGGACGAGTTTTCGCAACCATTGCGAAAACCGGCTGCGCCGAAAGCGGACAAATGGATTTTAAATGCGCGCAAGCGCGCTGGGAGCGTGAAACGCCGGCTTCAGCCCTGAGCTGACCGTGTGTTGGGAGCACTTGCGGAGCAAGTTTTGGCAAGGCGTCCGCGGGGTTTCTCAAGGGGCTATTGTGCCGTAGGCACTCATTGCAACAAATCCGCCTCCTTTGGCGGCGGGTCGTCGCAGACGACTCCTCACGGGGAATCCAAAGGGGGCGCGTCGCCCCCTTTGCGCGAGCGTCGGACGAAGTCCGCTCCGGCCCATAGGCCGGGAAGCGAGCCCCTAGCCCCTTGAGCGCCTTCTTTCGTCCATTTCTGGGGCGAGCAAGAAATGGCCTCGTGGGGCGCGGCGAAACGCGCCAGTGATTCTCAAGCGGCGAGGCCGCTTGATTCCCGTTGTGCACAGCAAAACGCAAAAAAATATAAAAGCCCTTGACTTTTGTAGCTATATTATGATATCATGTAGCTACAGAAGGAGGTGAATGATTGCCCGAAAAGAAAAAGATGGGTCGTCCGACTGACAGCCCCAAAACCCGGGTCATCAGAGCCCGTGTGGACGCGGAGACGGCGCGCATGCTCGACGAATACTGCGCGCGCAAGCAAAAAACCTACTCCGAAACCATCCGGGACGGGATCAAACGGCTTTATGAGGACGAAACAGACTAAAAAAAGAGAAGCAGCCAACATCCCTAAATGCACGCCGCTTCTCCCCCACGCCCGGTTCCGAAGAACCGCTCGCATAAATATTATACACTGTGCGCTGCGTTTTTTCAAGCTGGACGTGAAATTTCTGACAGAAAGGATTTTTCTCATGCCAATCGACATAAACGCCAACAGCTTTGCGGAAAATTTCAACCAGTGCTGCACCATCTCCAGCGCCCGCAGCCTGCCGGACCACCAGGATGACGACGACTTTCGCGAGGCCCGCGCGGAATGCGATACGCTTTACCGGCTGATTGCGGAAAAGCTCGGGGAGGAACGCCTGCTCATCAACCGCTTCGACGCGGCCAAAAATGCCGCCGGCGGCCTGCGCGAACCGCTGATTTACCGGCAGGGCTTTCAGGACTGCGTTTATCTCCTGCGCTGGATCGGCGCGCTTTAGTCTATGCAAAAAGCCCCGTTACAAATTGTAACGGGGCTTTTTTCGTACGAACTTACTCTGTGAAACCGGACTCGACCAATTTTACCAGTCCTTCGACAGCAACCTGCTCATCCGAACCGTCAGCGATGATGCGGATGTTGGTGCCGCCGACGATCCCAAGCGACAGAACGCCAAGAAGGCTCTTCGCATTGACGCGGCGCTCCTCTTTCTCAACCCAGATGGACGACTTGTACTCATTCGCTTTCTGAATAAAGAATGTTGCCGGGCGGGCGTGCAAGCCTACCTGATTCTGAACGGTTACTTCTTTCACAAACATTTCAATACTCTCCTATTTCTAAGTATAGATGTAAACGGTATTAAAGGTGATGCTACTATTATAGGCGCATTTTAAAAAAGCGTCAACGTTTTTTACAGGTGTTTTAAAATTTACAGGCTTTTTCTGCTTGTTTCCCATATGGGTCACAGACAGAACAGAGTGGATTGTGCAAGTTCACCATAAAGTTTTCAACAATTATAGCAACATACCTGTAAAGCCGGACGGAAAATCACGAAAAAAATGGAATTTGGTTGGTAAACTGCAAAAACCACGGATGCACCATATGGTACAGGATCGGCACGAGCAGCGCTGGCAGCAGGTTGGCGGTACGGATATTGGTAAATTCCAAAAAGTTGATCCCGATACACATCACGATCGTATACCCCACCATGCAGATGCTTGTGCGCACGTCCGGCGTGAGCAGCGGCTTGAGAAACCCTGCGAACAGCGTGATTCCCCCTTGATAAACCAGCACCGGGATAAACGAGAACACCACGCCGAAGCCCAGCGTCGAGGCCAGGATGACCGCGCAGATGCAGTCGAGCATCGCCTTGATATAAAGGGTCTGGCTGTCGCCGTAAAGTCCGTCGTTGAGCGCGCCCACAATGGCCATGGCGCCGATGCAGAACACGAGCGACGCGTTGATGAATCCCTTCGCAAAGCCCTCACGGCCGAGCTTCTCCTCAATCCGCTTGCCGCCGCGCACCAAAGCGCCATCGATGTCCCAGATTTCCCCGAGCACCCCGCCGACGACCATGCTTGCGATGAGCAGCAGCGACCCATCCGCGGAAAGGCTTCCGTCCGTCTGCACCGTGACCATCGAGGTGATAACCCCCTCGATCCCCACGATAAAAACCGCCAGGCCCAACAGCTTCATGGCGGTCTGCTCCACCTTTTCGGAGATTCCGCGCCGCAAAAGCAGCCCCGCCATCCCGCCGATGATGATTGCGATCGAATTTACGATTGTTCCCATACGATTCCTCACCCGTCGTCAATGGAGCCATCTTCCCAGCCAAGCGTGCGCAGATACCATTTATCTTTTTCGTTGAGCTGGGCGGTTTTCAACAGCTCCGGACGTTTCTCATAGGTATTTTTGAGCGACATTTCCCGCCGCCAGCGCGCGATCGCCGCGTGGTTGCCGTTCGTGATGATCTCCGGCACCGCTACCCCGTGCCAAACGGCCGGTTTCGTATACTGCGGATATTCGAGCAGCCCGCTCCAGTGGCTCTCCTCCATAAAGCAGCTCTCATCGGCCAGCACGCCCGGACAGAGCCGCCCCACGCAGTCGCAGAGCACCAAGGCGGCCAGTTCGCCGCCGGTGAGCACATAATCCCCAATCGAGATTTCCTCGTCAACAATCTCGTCGAGCACCCGCTGGTCGACCCCTTCATAATGCCCGCACATCAGGTAGAGGTGCTCCATTTTCGAAAGCTCGAGCGCCCGCTGCTGGGTGAGGGTCCTGCCCTGCGGCGAAAGATAGATCACATGCGGTTTGCTGCCGCGCGCTTCGCAGGCGGCCTGCCAGGTGCGGTACATCGGGTCGGCCTGCATGAGCATCCCTTTGCCGGGGCCGTAGGGCGTGTCGTCGACGTTGCGGTGCTTATCCACCGTGTAGTCCCGGATGTGCCAGCAGCGGATGTCCAGATACCCCGCCTTGCACGCGCGCCCAATGATGCTTTCGCCCACGACCGTTTCACACATCTGCGGGAACAGGGTCGCGATATCGATCTTAATCATCGAACAGCCCCTCCAGCGGACGGATTTTGACGATGCCCGCGTCCAGGTCGCGTTCGAGCACCACGCTCGGGATCGCCGGCACCAGCCGTTCGGTCCCCTTTTCATCCTTCAGGCAGTAAACGTCGTTTGCGCCGGTCTGCATCACGTCGTAAATTTCCCCATACGCCGCGCCGGTGTCGATATCCGTCACCACGCACCCGATGAGATCCTGCACGAAGGATTCCCCTTCCGCAAGCTCCACATCGTCCCGGTTGACATAAACCGTGCGGTTGCGCAGCTTCACAGCGTCCTCCACCGTGTCCACGCCCGCTATTTTGAGAACCACCACGTTTTTATGGGCCCGCGCGCGTTCCACGGTGAACGGTTTTTCGCCCCGGTCGAAATAGAGGGTTTCGAAATCCGTGAGGAAATCCGGCCCGTCGCACCAGGGCTGCACCCGGACTTCCCCCTTGATCCCATGGGTGGTCACGATTTTCCCACATTCCAAAAACTGTTTTTTCATCGTTTGTTTCCTCTTCTGCGGCTCCCTGAAACCGGGCCGCGGGTAAGAAAAAGGGAGCTTCACGCTCCCCTTTGTCTTAGTCGATTTCGACGGCAACCTTCATTTCGGCTTTGTTCGCCGCCGCGCGGACCACGGTTCGGATTGCCTTGGCAATTCTGCCCTGCTTTCCAATGACACGGCCCATGTCATCCGGCGCCACGTGGAGGTGATAGATGATGATCCCCTCCTCGTTGGGCTCGTCCACTGTGACATTGACCGCATCCTTGTCTTCCACAAGGCCGCGTGCGATTGTGACGATCAGCTTATCCAAAACGATTTACCTCCACGCTCAATCAGAGCACGCCTTCGATTTTGAGCAGCGCTTTCACGGTATCGGTCGGCTGGGCGCCGTTCTGAATCCATTTCTTCGCCTTTTCCGCGTCAACTTTGATCACCGAAGGGTCCTTGGTCGGATCATAAGTTCCGATCTCCTCAATGAATCTGCCATCTCTCGGATAACGGGAATCCGCAACAACGATACGGTAGAACGGAGCCTTCTTCGCACCCATTCTTCTCAGTCTGATTTTAACAGCCATGTATGTCACCTCCTAATAAAATGTAAGGGTAAGCAAAATTTATGTCCTCCGGCTATGCCGGGATTGACCAGTTTTTAAAACGGGAACCCGCCCGGCGGCATCCCCATGCCGCCCATACCGCCCATGCCCGCGAACGGGTTGCGGCGGCGTTTGCCCTTTTTGGTGCCCTTCCCGCCGCCAGACACCGCCTTGTAGAGCTTCTGCATCTGCTCGTACTGCTTGATGACCCGGTTGACATCGGACACATCAGTGCCGCTGCCGGCCGCGATACGCCGTTTGCGTGAGGGATTGAGGATGGCAGGCTTGGTGCGCTCGGCCAAAGTCATCGAATGGATGATCGCTTCAACCCGTGCGAGTTCCTTTTCGCCCTGTTCGGCGTCCTCGTCCTTAATTTTCCCGGCCACGCCCGGGAGCATATTCATCACGGATGACAGCGGCCCCATCTTTTTGAGCTGCTGCATCTGTTCGAGCATGTCGTTTAAATCGAAACTGTTCTGCTTGAGCTTCTCGGCCATCTGGGCGGCCTGTTTCGCGTCAAAGTCAGTCTGCGCCTTCTCGATCAGGGTGAGCACATCTCCCATGCCCAAAATCCGCGACGCCATGCGGTCCGGATAGAATGGCTCCAGATCCACGAGCTTTTCGCCCATGCCGACAAACTTGATCGGCTTTCCGGTGACCGCGCGCACCGAAAGCGCCGCGCCGCCGCGGGTATCGCCGTCGAGCTTGGTGAGGATCACGCCGTCAATGCCCAGCGCCTCGTCAAACTTCGACGCCACATTGACCGCGTCCTGTCCGACCATCGCGTCGATGACCAGCAGGATCTCATGCGGGCCGACCTCGGATTTGATCGCTTTGAGTTCGCCCATGAGCGCCTCGTCGATGTGCAGCCGTCCGGCGGTATCGAGGATGACCAGGTCATTGCCATGGTCCTTCGCGTGTGCAACCGCCTTTTTGGCAATCTGCACCGGGTCTCCCTGCCCCATCTCAAAGACCGGCACGCCGGCCTTCTCCCCGACGACCTTCAGCTGGTCGATCGCGGCCGGACGGTAGACGTCGCAGGCGACGAGCAACGGACGTTTGCCCTGCCCTTTGAAATGGAGGGCCAGCTTGGCCGAATGGGTGGTTTTACCGGAACCCTGCAAGCCGCACATCATGACGATGGTCGGCGGGTGGCTCTGGAAAGCGATCCGCGCGTTGGTTTCCCCCATGAGAGCGGTCAGCTCGTCATTGACGATCTTGATGACCATCTGCGCCGGAGTGAGGCTCTCGAGCACTTCGTCGCCCACCGCCTTGGCGGTGACGTTCGCGACGAACTCTTTGGCGACCTTGTAGTTGACGTCCGCTTCGAGCAGGGCAAGGCGCACTTCGCGCATCGCGTCCTTGATGTCGCTCTCTTTCAGCTTGCCTTTCGAGCGCATCTTTTTAAAAACGGCGGAAAGCTTGTCGGAAAGTCCTTCAAACGCCATACGGTCACCACCTTTCATCGAAAATAATACTTTATGTATAAATCGGAGATTAATCGTTGATGCTGTTTGCGATCCGGATGATCTCGTCGGTGCGCTCGGCAATCTCCTTATAGGTGCCGAAACGGCTGTTATGTTCACCGATAAACCGTGCGTCCTCCGCGATGCGGTCAAGCCCGTCCTGGATCAGCCGGAACTTCTTGGCAAGGCCGAGCCGCGCTTCGAGGTCGAGCAGGATGCCTTCGGCGCGCTTGATCGAATCCCGCACGCCCTGGCGGGTGATTCTGCTGTGCGCGGCGATTTCAGCAAGCGAGAGGTCCTCGTTGTAATAGAGCTCCACGACATCGCGCTGTTTCTCGGTGAGCATTTCGCCATAAAAATCCAGCAGCACGGAAATTTCAAGATTTTTGGCCATGATCCCGCCTCCTTAGTGTAAAGCAATTTTCTTTACACGTTCCCTCTTGTGGTATTATACCGGATGTACAGGCCTATGTCAAGGCCTTTTTCTTTACAAGACAAAATCTTTTTGGATCCCGCTTTTTTCGCCGGAAAAAGTGTTGTATAATAAAACCGGAAAGCTTGTCAGCTTATTTTAACCGACAACCGGAAGGAGTGATTCCCCTGAACATCAAAAACGACCTCACACAGCTCATCGGCGGCACGCCGATGATATATCTGACCAATTACAGCGCCAGCCTTGGGCTGCCCGTCAAGATTGCCGCAAAGCTTGAATATTTTAACCCTCTCGGTTCAGTCAAGGACCGCGCCGCCTTTGCCATGATCGCGGACGCTGAAAAACGCGGGCTTGTGAATAAGGATACCCTGATCGTCGAACCCACCTCCGGTAACACCGGAATCGGCCTTGCCTTTGTCTGCGCGGCACGCGGTTACCATCTGGTGCTCACCATGCCCGAAACCATGAGCAAAGAGCGCCGCACCCTGCTGGCGGCCCTGGGCGCCGATCTCATCCTGACCGATGGCACAAAAGGTATGCAGGGCGCGATTGACAAAGCGCATGAAATCGCCGCCCAAACCCCCAATTCCTTCATCCCGCAGCAGTTTAAAAATCCCGCCAATCCGGCAATCCACACCGCCACCACCGCCAAGGAAATCCTCATGGACACCGACGGACAGATCGGGCTGTTTGTCGCCACCTTCGGCACCGGCGGAACCGTCTCCGGCGTGGGACGCGCGCTCAAGCAGGCCAATCCCGCTGTCAGGGTCGTTGCGGTCGAACCGGCCGAGTCTCCGCTTGTCACCGAGGGCCGCTGCGGTCCACACGGCATCCAGGGCATCGGCGCCAATTTCGTGCCGGAAAACCTCGATCTTGATGTGATCGACGAGGTGCTCACCGTCACAACCAGGGATGCCTACGCCGCCTGCCGCGCCGTCGGAAAACAGGACGGCCTGCTGGTCGGGATCAGCTCAGGCGCGGCCATTCAGGCCGCCGCCGTCCTCGCGCGGCGCCCGGAAAATGCCGGCAAGCTGATCACCGCCCTGCTACCCGACACGGGGGAACGCTACCTCTCCTCCGGCCTCTACGAATAAGCAGAAAAACAGCCCCGGAAAAGGCAGCGCCTTTTCCGGGGCTGTTCATTTTTCTCACTGCGCCGGGCCGTACGCGGGTGGAGGGCCGGAAATCCGCGGCCGCACGCCCAGTGGTTCTTTCCCGCCCAGCAAAAACAAGAATACCGGCTGGTAAAGCGGCACGAGAAGCCCCAGCGCCATATGTAACACCGCGCGGTTGCGGTCCATGTATTTCTCATAAAGGCTGAAATTTACAAGGGCGGTCAGCGCGCCTTTCACCGCGCCGGCGGCGATCAGGAACAGAACAAAAGCCCCCCAGAACAAAAGAATCGTGATAAACAGGCCGGCCGGCGGGGTATCCCGCTCAAAGGCCGGGATCATCTGCAGGAACATCACCACAAAAAAGATCACGTAACCAATAACGACCGCCGCGCTTTCCACCAGCGGAACAATCACCATCCAAAGCCCAGGGCTGCGGATGACGCGCCGCCCGACTGGGATCTCCCCTGCAAGCGAACCGTGCAGATAGCTGCGCGCGTACGGGATGAAGGCAAGCCAGCCGTTCGGCGTACCCAGCGACTTTGCGATCCCATAAAGGCCGAAGCTGCTGAGCAGGTAGCCCGCCAGCATCCCGACCGCCATCCCGCCAAAAATAATCAGGTTGATAAGCAATGGTAAAAAGCTCCATGCCGCTTGATCCATAGGCGAAATCCTCCGTTCGAATGATCAGGGCTCCTGCCGGTCGTAATCCTCCGGCAGCTGCTCCTGCGGCGCCTGCTCCTGCGGGACAAGATGATCGTCCAGCCAGGACAGCACCTCGCCGAATACCTCTGCCCGGTTCTGCTCATTGAGCATCTCATGCCGTCCGCCGTCATAGAGGATCAGCTCCACATCCGAAAGGCCCGCCTTCAGATAGCGTTTGTAAACCTGAGTGGGGCCTTTCCCGTATTCCCCCACCGGGTCCTGGGCGCCTGAAAAAATGAGAACCGGCATCCGCTTGTTCACCGCGCTGAACGTGCGTTTCTGATTCGCGCCGGAAATGAGTGTAAACAGGTCTCGGAAACCCGAGGCTGTAAATACGAAACCGCATTCCGGATCATCGACAAACCGCCGGACCATCGCCTCGTCGCGGGAAAGCCAGTCAAACTTGGTTTTGGCCGGTTTGAAGCGTTCGTTAAAAAGCCCGAACGCCAATTTATCAAGGTCATGGTCGGCAAGCAGACCTTCGCGCCGCGCCGAAACGGTTGCCATCTGTACTGCGGCGTCGACCTTGAGCCCTCCGCGCGCGGTGCCGCTGAGCACCAGCCCGGCGATCGTCTGCGGGTATCGGGAGGCGTAAAGGCGCGCGACAAACGAGCCCATGCTGTGCCCCAAAAGCACCGTGTGCTCCGGGCCGGGGATTTCGGCATGAAGGATCTTGTGAAATTTATATTGATCCTCAACCAGCGCGCGCCATCCGTCGCGTTCGGCAAAGTAGCCGTACCGGCCATTGTTTGAGCGGCCATGGCCGAGCTGGTCGATGCCCGCCGCGGCATAGCCGTGCTGCGCCAGAAAGCGCATAAATTCATGGTAACGGCCCATATGTTCGGCCATGCCATGCACGATCTGGACAATGCCGCGCGGTTCCTCCGCCGGGATATAAAGCCATCCGAACAGGCTGGAAGCGCCGTCGGCGCTTTTAAACTCGATCTGTCTGACTGTGATATTCATGCGTATCTATCCTTACTTCCCGGCGCGGGCAAACCGTGCGCCGGTCACTGATTTTGCGCGTTTGCAAAAAGGGAACGGGCTTCCATCAGCGCGTTGTGATAATCCCGGTCGGCCACCTCATGCAGCTCCCCTTTTTTTGTCACAGTAAAAAATTTGACATTCTGCAGGGTTTTCCACATCCGCACCAGGATGGAATCCTCGTTCTGCGGCATACCTGTGATGGCATTCACCACATGGTTTTCCCGAATGAAATGCACGATCGCGCTCTGCGGGTTGTCGGAAAATTCCACCGTCATCTGCGCGCCGTATTCCTTCGCAACCCCGAACAGGTGCTCCAAGGCGGCGGGATTGGTCTGCGCGCCGGTTTTCATCACGCTCAGGACGGTCAGCGCGGTCTGGGAAAGATCCGCGATCACGCGGGCCGCTTTGATGATTCGTTCGCACTCGAACTGGTCGGTGACCAGCACAACGGTTGTGTAGACGGACTGTGTACTGCGGCTCATGGCATACTCCTTTAGTATCTATCTGGAAACAGATTGTATTCGTCCAATATTTACGTTATCAGTATACTACAAATTTGTAAACAAATTATGATAAACCCCATCTTTTTTTCAGTTTTCCCAAAAGAAAAAACGCCCGCATCGCGGCGCCTCCTTATTCCCGGTCCGGCCTTTCATAAAAAATGCGCGGAAAAGGCGTATTCGCCCTTCCCGCGCACCGTTCATCTGTTATCAGCCGAAGAAATCCCGGAAGAAATCCTCAAATTCATCGGTGTTCGGATTCTGCCCGTAGCCGGAGTTTCCGTCATTGCCCGGGTACTGTCCGTATCCCGGATTCTGCTGGGTGTTGTCCTGCGGATTCTGGGTCGAAACGGCGTCCCCCATATCCTCCATCAGCGTGACGGTGATGTTGAAGAAACGGCCCGATTCGTTCCTGCGTGTGGACGGACGGTAAACCTCCAGATCCACCGTGTCGCCGGGTTTTTTGCCTTCCAGCGCATCGGTCAGCGCCTGGAAGCCGTCCAGATCATTGCCATCCGCCTTGGTGATGATGTCGCCCGGGATGACGCCCTTCTTCGAGATATCGGAGTCCGCCTCGGTGGACTGCACCAGCAGGCCGGTCGGCCAGCCGTTGAGGCGCCCAAGCACCTCATCGACCGCGCTTGCGGTGATGCCGAGACGCACGCGCCCGGTGACGCGCCCGTAGTTGATCAGGTCGTCCACGATCGGTTTCGCAACCGCAGACGGGATGGCAAAGCCCATGCCTTCCGCGCCGGTTGCAATGACTTTGGCAGAGTTGATGCCGATGATCTGGCCATATTCATTGACCAGCGCGCCGCCGGAGTTGCCGGGATTGATGGCAGCGTCGGTCTGGATAAGGCTCTGATAGGTGGTCGCGGTGCCGTTGCCGCCCGAAGCGGTCAGCGAGCGGTTCAGACCGGAAACAATGCCCTGGGTGACG
Source organism: Anaerotruncus sp. AF02-27 (assembly GCF_003465835.1). NCBI lineage: Bacteria > Bacillati > Bacillota > Clostridia > Eubacteriales > Oscillospiraceae > Anaerotruncus > Anaerotruncus sp. AF02-27. The sequence continues at coordinate 32,738 of NZ_QSBX01000020.1, forward strand.
CTGCCCGCGAATTCCATCGACTGGGGGTTGCCGATCGCAATGACCGTCTCACCGACTTTGATCTGGTCGGAATTGCCGAAATCCGCCGCGCTCAGGCCGGTCGCGTCAACCTTCACAACCGCAAGGTCGGTTTTGGTATCAATACCAACCACACGGCCTTCATATTTGGTTTCGCCGTCATGCAGCGTCACAGTGATACCCTGCGCGCCTTCCACGACGTGCGCGTTGGTCACGATGTAGCCGTCCTCGCGCATGATGATCCCGCTGCCCATGCCTTCGGCCTGATAACCGCTGTAGCCGGTATTCGCATAGGTGGTGATCGCCACGATCGACGGCGCGACCTTCTCGACAATCTGTTCGGTCGAAAGTTTGCCATCCGCGGAAGGGGCGTCGTTCACAGCTGGTTTGTCCTGCAGGGTGATGCCGGGCAGGTTGCTTGCCGGAACGTTCACAGTCGGTTCGCTCGCGGAGGGTTCGGTCTCTTGCGGCGCCCGCGCGAAGGTGCTGTAGATGCCCACGCCCGCAAAGGACACGAGCGATACGACCAGCACCGAGCACATGATGACCGAAAAGACCATCAGGCCCTTGTTTTTGCGCTTGGGTTTGGCGGCGTGGGCCTTGTCATAGTCCGCCATGTTCCACTGGTAGGGTTCCTTGCGCGAGCCGTTCGTATTCGGCTGCTGCCAGCCGCCCGACGCGGAATACTGCTGCGGAGCCTTTTCTTCCTGGCGCGGCGGCTCCTGGTGGTGCGCCTGCTGCGCGTAATAGGGCGGTCGGTAGGCGTCACCATTGTTGTTTGACTGCGGCGGCACGTTCCAGACATTTGGGGAAGCGCCTTCGGAATGCTGCGCGCCGTCCGGCGCGTCCGTATGTTGGTTGTTTTCAAAGTTTTGCGGTTCGTTCGGGTTATAGTCACTCATATATCGTCATCCTTTTCCAAGTTTTACTGTGACATGCCTTTTCTTGTTTCTGTGATCTTAGTATATCGAATAAATGTTACAATAAAATAGATGATATTTGAAAGAAAATATGAAATTCTTTCGTGATTATTTGAACGGTTTATGTCAATTTTTCTGCGCGGACTTTTTTCCCTTCTCATGCGGCTTGGGGATGGAAAAGACAAATTCACAGTACTCTCCTTCGACCGACCGCACAACAATGTCGCCGCCGTGCAGGTTGATGATCGAACGCACGATGTGCAGCCCAAGCCCGGCGCCGCCCTTATCGCGGCTGCGGGATTTGTCGGTTTTATAGAAGCGGTCGAAAACGTGTGGGATCTCATCCTTCGAGATACCTTCGCCCGAATTACGGATGCCGACATAGGTATAGGTGTCGTCCTCCGTATAGTTCACCTCGATATATCCGCCCTCGTTTGCAAACTTCACGGCGTTTTCAATAAGGTTATAAACCACTTGGTGGATGAGGTCCGGGTCGGCTTCGACCATGACCTTGCCGCCGTCCAGCCCGCGCACCTCAATATTCTTCGCTTCGAGCGGCTGCTCGAAGGTAAAGACCGTCTTGATGACTGTATCGTTGACGTCGAAAAGATCCGGATTGATCTCGAGTTCCCCCGCTTCGATGCGCGCGATGTTGAGCATCGAACGCACCAACCGTGAAAGCCGCTTGATTTCATCCGAGACGATCTTGAGGTAATGATCCCGTTTTTCCTCCGGGATGGTTCCGTCGAGGATGCCGTCGATGAACCCTCCGATGGTGGTCATCGGGGTGCGCAGCTCATGCGAGACGTTCGCGGTGAAGGAGCGGCGCGCCACCTCAGTGGTGGCAAGCGAGGAGGCCATGTTGTTGAAGGAGATAGCCAGCTGCCCGATCTCGTCGTAACTTTCCACCGGCACCCGCATGGTGAAATCCCCTTTGGAGAAAGCCTGCGTGGCTGTAACCATCTTGCGCAGCGGACGCACCAGGTCGGCCGTGATGAAATAGACCGCCGCGAACGCCAGGATCAGCACCGCGAGCGACGAGATGATGAACATTTTGAGGATTTCAGTCAGAAAGACGTGCAGCGCGCTGGCGGAGGCCGAAACAAAAATCACCGCGGCCGGGATGCCGTCGCCGGTTTTGACCGGGACGCCCACCGTGTAGTGCCCTTCGGCATAGAGCCCTTCCATCTTTCCGAGCTCCTTATAGCCGCCGTTTTCAAAGGTTTGATTGATGATTTCCGGCGGGATGCGCCCATTCGAGCGCTCGGTGCCCGAACCTTCCGCATAGAGCAGGATCTCCCCCTCGGTATTGGAAAGGTAGATGTCCGCTTCGATGGCGCCCGCTAAAATGGTGTACATCGGCAGCACGATCTGCGGGCTGACCGCCTGGTAATTGTTGTTGCGGAAATTGTTGTAGGTGAGCGACGCGGCCTGGCCGGCGTTGTGCTCGAGCAGTTTATAGCGGTCCTGCTTAAAATACTGCGACGCGAACGCCAGCAGCACCGCCCCCAGGATGGTGAGCGAAAGCAGGATGATCGCCGCGATGGTGATGAAGTGTTTGCTGAAAAGCGTTTTTTGCAAGGCGCACCGGCCCCTTTCCTATCAATAACGGCCACACGGAAAAACGGGCCGGGCAGAACCCGGCCCGCGGCCTAAATTTCCTCAGGATTCCTTGACTTCAAACTTGTAGCCCACGCCCCAGACGGTTTTGAGCGTCCACTGATCGGACACGCCCTCCAGCTTTTCGCGCAGGCGCTTGATGTGCACGTCAACCGTGCGGCTGTCGCCGTAATATTCAAAGCCCCACACCTCGTCGAGCAGCTGGTCGCGGGTGTAGACGCGGTTCGGGTTGCTCGCCAGGTGGTAAAGGAGCTCCAGCTCCTTGGGCGGCGTATCGACCACCTTGCCGTCCACCTTGAGCTCATACTTGGTCATATTGACCACCAGTTTATCATAGCTGACTTCCTTGACGTCCGCCTCGGAGGCCGACTTCCCGGTGCGCCGCATGATCGCCTTGATGCGCGCGACGATCTCCTTCGGGTCGAAGGGCTTGACCACATAATCGTCCGAGCCAAGCTCCAAACCGAGCACCTTATCAAAAGTTTCGCCCTTTGCGGTGATCATGATGATCGGCACGTTTGATTTTTTGCGGATTTCACGGCAGACCTGCCACCCGTCGAGCTTGGGCATCATGATATCGAGCAGAATCAGGTCGGGGGCTTCCGACGAGAACTTCGCAAGCGCTTCCTCGCCGTCATTGGCAATCGCCAGCGCGTAGCCCTCCTTTTCGAGGTACAGACGCAGCAGCTCACAGATGTTGCGGTCGTCATCGCAGATCAGGATCTTTCCCATGGACATATTCATAACCCCCGTTATCTTCTCAAATACATATGGACAGATTCTATCATATATAGTATCACAATTATACAATAAAGTCATGCGGAATGGTGAATATTTTTTGAATATCCCTTGTCCGAATTCCAAATTATGCCGCGCGTCCTGTTCACAGCCTTTTTGCGGGGGCAAAGAACGGCAGTTCATTTTCATATACTGTCAGGAATACGGTAAAGACTGTGCTGAAGTCCGGATTCTGTTTGGCCTTTTGGAGCAGCATTTCGAACGCCTCCATAACCTCATCGCCTGCGAAGGCCTTCCCGCGCGCCCGGCAGATGGCAAACCAGGTGTCTTTGTTTTGGGCGATCCATTCGATTGTTTCGTGATTCATCTTAACATCTCCACATCTCCTTATTTTGCTCAGTATATTGAGCCTTTTTGCGTCCAGTATAACATATACTAAAGCAAAAATGCACGTTATATTGAGCAAAAGGAGTTGCTAATGGACAGACTAACCGCCGACATGAACATGGGAAGTAACCTGCGCCTCCTTCGGAAAAAGCACAAGTATACACAGGACCGCCTTGTTGCCCGCTTGGGTATTTTCGGCGTATCCACTACGCGCAGTTTGTATTCCCGCTACGAAACAGGGGAACTTAATATTCCGGTGCGTCTCCTCGTCGCCTTACACATGATCTATGGTTGTAGTTATGATGCGTTTTTTGAAGGACTCGAATTGGAGAATACGGATACTTTGTAAGGACTGCCGATCCGGCTTGCCAAATATCGGCCGCTGTGGTATCATGAAAAACTGGAGTAATTTGTAAAACGCTTGAAGGAGTTATCGATATGAAGCTAGGTATTGTCGGGCTGCCGAACGTCGGCAAATCGACCCTTTTTAACGCCATCACCAACGCGGGCGCGCAGTCCGCGAACTACCCGTTCTGCACCATCGAGCCGAACGTCGGCATGGTTGCCGTGCCGGACGAGCGGCTCGACGTGCTCGCAAAGATGTATGATCCGGACAAATACACCCCTGCCGTCATCGAATTCGTCGATATCGCGGGGCTGGTGCGCGGCGCGTCGAAGGGCGAAGGGCTCGGCAACAAATTCCTTTCCCACATCCGGGAGGTCGACGCGATCGTGCATGTTGTGCGCTGCTTCGAAGATGGGGAAATTGTTCACGTCGACGGCGAAATCGGCCCCAGGCGCGACATCGAAACGATCAACCTCGAACTGATCTTTTCAGACATCGACATCGTCGAGCGCAAGATCGACCGCTCGCTCAAGGCGGCAAAAGGCGGCGACAAGACGCTCGCCGCGCAGGCCGACATCTTAAAACGTCTCAAGGAACATCTGGAAGAGGGCAAATCCGCCCGTTCTTTTATCTGCGACCCGGATGAACGCGAAGCGCTCGCGGACATGCCGCTGCTTTCCGATAAGCCGGTCATCTACGCCGCAAACATGAGTGAAAATGACTTTATAAATGGTATCGAAGAAAACCGCTTCTACAAAGAAGTTCAGGAAATCGCCGCCGGGGAACAATCCGAAGTGCTGCCCATCTGCGCACGGATTGAGGAGGAAATCGCGGACATGACCCCGGAGGACAAACTGATGTTCCTTGAGGAAATGGGCCTGCACGAGTCCGGACTTGACCGGCTCATCAAAAAAAGCTATTCCCTGCTGGGGCTCATCTCCTTCCTGACCGCCGGCAAACAGGAGGTTCGCGCCTGGACGATCAAGAAGGGCACCAAAGCCCCGCAGGCCGCCGGAAAGATTCACACCGATTTTGAGAAAGGGTTCATCCGCGCCGAAGTTGTCGCTTATGACGACCTCATCGCCTGCGGTTCAATGGCAGCCGCCAAGGAGAAGGGGCTCATCCGTTCGGAAGGCAAGGAATATGTCTTTCAGGACGGCGATGTGGTGCTGTTTAGGTTTAACGTCTGATGAAACGCTTTTGGATCATTCCGCTCGCGCTGTTCGCCGCCGGGATCGGTATCGGGCTTTTGTACTCCGCGGTGCGGCCCGTGCCACGGGAGAAGGCGTTCTTCCTTCCCGAAGCGCAGAATGACAAGGTCTTTTCGGTGATCGGGTTCGGCAGCTCCGAAGCCCCTGTGGCGAGCGTTACAGCGCGTCCTGAACAGGATTCCTACCCCGTCGGGACCGAAAGTATCAGCCTCGTTGTTTTAAATAACGCTTCCGACACGCTGCTCTACACCTCATGGTTCGATTTCCGCAAAGTGGACGGCGGCGAAGTTTTGCCGCTCACCCCGCGCGACGGCGCGATGGTAAACCCGGACAGCGTTTCCGCCTCCTTCCCACTCGCACCGGGCGAAACGGCAACCATCCCGATCCCCATCGATATTTTCGACGAGCCGCTTTCGCCGGGCATCTACCGCGTGTCTCAACTTGCCTGCTTCATCGATCCGCACGGCGAAGCGCTCGCCTGCACCGAAATCACGGCCGATTTTACCATTTCAGCAAACTGACCCCCATACGAACCAAAGCCCGCCGGCAATGCCGGCGGGCTTTTTTGATCGGCTTGTCCCTGTTGCGCGCAGCGCATTTTCGCACTGGGTGCGAAAATATGTCCCGCGTGCTTTTTATCACGCGGCACACATCGTCTTGCCTGCGGCAGATTGCGCGTAATCTTTGCCGGGAAGCGGCAACAAAATTGCGCGCACGGGGCCGCGGGGTGTCCCCGCGTGTCCTTCTTTGGGTCCTTTCTTGGACAAGCAAGAAAGGACCATTCCCCCGTTTGACTTCGTTTTTTTCCCATGCTACGTTGGGGTTAGAGGGGAAAAACAAGCGAATCGAAAGGGGAATTGCATGGATCTGACCGCACTTTCAGCAGAATACCGCGCTGCTGCCGAAGCGCTGCAGAAGCGCCTATGCGAGCTGCGCAAGCGTCTGCGCACGGCAGACGGTGAGGAAGCACTCCTTCTGCGGCGCCGGATGGACGCGCTCTATACCGAATTGAGTGATTTAAAGGTGGTGACGGCCTATCTCAAGGACTACTACGCATAGTAAATACCGGCAGGATAAACCGCTTTTCCCCCAGCGGGCCTGGAACGCGCACCTGTCCGACCCGGACAAGGTCGCGTCCGAAACCTACGGCGGCAACGGTGACAACACGCCCGCGCGTGAACGCTACCGGCGGTTTGCCGCCAACGCCATCCGCTTTCTGCCGCCAGGCCAGCAGGAAGCCGTCCGGCTCTATTACCTGGAGGGGATCAAGATGCCTGAGGCCGCCAAAATTCTCGGCGTCAGCCGCTCCACGGTCAGCCGCAGGCTGGCCGCCGCGCGCAAAACCCTGCGGGAGCTCGCCCGTTTTTGCACCGACTCTGGTTTCCTGCCGCCCTGAACCTTCCGTTTTTTCTCCAAACTGCATCTTTGGGCAGCTGGCTTTCAGATTGACAAGACCTGCGCAATGATATAAAATAATGTATAATTATTACTGTGATGTAACTGTATCATGAAATGAATCATAGGAGGACTTGCATTGGATCAGAAAGTACAAGCGGCTGTCGAACATTTTGCCGCGCTGGTAGAGGCCCAGCTTGCGCGCAATGAGCGCATTAAAGCAACTAAGGACTTCGTGGATTACGAACATCTCGATAAGATCGTCATCGGTGTCTGCGGCGGCGACGGCATCGGCCCCATTATCACCAATGAAGCCGCCCGCGTATTAAAGCACCTGCTGGCGGATGAAGTGGCCGCCGGCCGTGTGGAATTTAAGCAGATCGACGGCCTCACCATCGAAAACCGCGCCACCGTCGGCAAAGCTATCCCGGACGACGTGCTCGCGGAACTCAAAAAATGCCACGTCATCCTCAAAGGCCCCACCACCACCCCGCGAGCGGGCGATCCCTGGCCAAATATCGAATCGGCCAACGTTGCGATGCGCAAGGAGCTTGACCTGTTCGCGAACGTCCGCCCGGTCAAAGTCCCGAGCGAAGGCATCGACTGGACCTTCTTCCGTGAGAATACCGAAGGCGCATACACGCTCGGCTCCTGCGGCGTGAATGTCGACGACGAAGTCGCGTTCGACTTTGTCGTCACCACCACCGAAGGCACCGAACGCATCGCGCGGCTCGCTTTCGACTATGCCAAGAAAAACCACAAAGACCGCGTTTCAATCGTCACCAAGGCCAACATCGTCAAGACGACCGACGGCAAGTTCCTCAAACTCTGCCAGAACATCGCCAAGGAGTATCCGGACATCTCCACCGACGACTGGTATATTGACATCATGACCGCAAAACTGATTGACCAGAAGCGCCGCCGTGATTTCAAGGTATTTGTACTTCCGAACCTCTACGGCGACATCATCACCGATGAAGCCGCCGAGTTCCAGGGCGGCGTCGGTACCGCGGGCAGCGCCAACATCGGCAAACGCTACGCGATGTTTGAGGCGATCCACGGCTCCGCGCCGCGTATGATCAAGGAAGGCCGCGGCAAATATGCCGATCCCTGCTCGATGCTGCGCGCAGCGGTGCTGCTGCTGAGCCACATCGGCTTCCAGGCGCAGGCGGATAAGCTCGACCGTGCGCTGGACGTCTGCATGTACGAGGAGAAAAAGCTCACCATCACCGGCCGCGACACCGGCTGCACCTGCGAGGAATTCGGCAATTATGTCATGGATACCGTAGCGAGCCTCTGATCCGCCCGGCACACAAGGAAATCTACACAGGAAGGGTGTTTGTGTCTATGCCAAAGCATGAGGGCGTTTCACTGTCGGTTATCCGGCGTCTGCCGCGCTACTATCGCTTTTTGGGCGACCTTCTGAAAAAGGATGTCACCCGTATCTCTTCGCGGGAGCTTGCACAGCTCATGCAGCTCACCGCCTCCCAGATCCGACAGGATCTCAACTGCTTCGGCGGATTCGGCCAGCAGGGTTACGGTTACAACGTCGCCGCGCTTTATAAGGAAATCGGAAACATCCTCGGCCTCAATAAACAGGCCGACATCATCCTGATCGGCGCGGGAAATCTCGGCCGCACGCTTGCAAAGCATATGAACTTCGACACCAGCGGTTTTAAGCTCGTGGGGATTTTCGACAACTCCCCCACGGTCATCGGGCAGAAGATCCGGGAACATACCGTGCGGGACACCACCGAACTCGAAGACTTCTGCCGGGAAAATCATCCCCGCGCCGCGATCCTCTGCATCCCGCGCGAGGTGGCTTATGAAACGGCCGAGCGGCTCAAAAACCTCGGCATCAACTGCTTCTGGAACTTCTCCCACTACGATCTGCTGCTTAATTTCGAGAACGTCGTGGTCGAAAACGTGCATCTTGGGGACAGCCTTATGACCCTTTGCTACCGGATGAACCAGTTTTATGCCGACGAGAAATCCTGATTTCAAACCCAAACGGCCCCGCTTCTGAGAAGCGGGGCCGTTTCTCTATTCCTTTTTGTCCTCCGGCAATTGTTTTTCGTCCCAGAAATATTTTGCCACAACGAATCCAACCAACAGGATGAGGATGCAAAAAATATCTGTCATGAAAAGCTCGGCTGTCCCAATCCCGGTGCCCGGCCCGTCCGCCACCCCTGACGCGTACAGTTCGGGAGCGAGGTCGTTCCCATCCGCGTCAAGAAGCCGTAGGCCGCGCCAGAGCCCCTCCGTTTTCGGGTGCTCATAAATATCGACGAAATCCCGTTCGGCAATCTCTCCGGAAAACACCACCTGCGGCGGTTCCTCGTCCACCGTAATGACCTCGTAGGCCACCGCGCGCGGGTCGGCGTTCGCGCCGCAGACCGCGACCTTCCGTTTGCCCGAAGCGGTGAAGGGATAGACCTCCACGCCGATCGAATTGCCGTAGCCGGCGCTGACCGGCCGGTAAAGGGTGTTCATCCCCCGGTCGAAAAGCGCGTAGCCCATCATCGGGCCGCCGCCCGGGTCCTTGAAGAGCACGAACAGCCGGTTGCCGGCCTCCTCGGTCCCGGCTATCTCCACCGGCATGCCGGTATATTCCGTGAGCGCCTCGGTCAGCGATTCCGGTTTCGCCGTATAGTGGTAAACCATTGTGTAATACGCCCCGGTCGCGATGAGGGTAACAGCCGCGATCACAATGGACAGGATCCTGCGTTTTGTCAGTTTCATCGTTTCATCTCCTTTGCGGCGCGGGAAAGCGCCGCGAACTGTTCCATCGTGAGCTGCTCGGCGCGTGCCGTGCCCGGCACCCCCGCTGTTTCGAGCAGCGCGGCGGTGTCCGGCTTCGCAAGCGAAAGCCCGCTTGCCAGACAGTTCAGGATCGTTTTTCGGCGTTGGGAAAAAGCCGCCTTCACCACCGCGAAGAAAGCCTTTTCATCCCCCACGTCGTATTGCGGCCGCTCCCGGATATCCAGCCGGATGACCGTACTGTCCACGTCGGGCGACGGCATAAACGACCCGCGTGACACCTGAAAGAGCACCTTCGGGACGCTGTAGTACCGCACAGCGATTGTGACCGCGCCAACCTCGCGGGTGGCGGGTTCGGCGCAGAGCCGCTGCGCGGCCTCCTTCTGCACCATCACGGTGATCGATTTGACCGGCAGGCGCTGCTCGAGCAGGCTCATAATGATCGGCGAGGTGATGTAGTACGGCAGATTCGCGCAGACAACCACCTCCATGCCGGAAAACTTTTCCGCGATGAGCGCGTGCAGGTCGACCCGCATCACATCCGCATTCACGATCTCGACGTTTTGGTAGCCCGCGAGCGTTTCCGCGAGCACCGGCAGCAGCCGGGCATCAATTTCGATACAGACGACTTTGTCCGCGCGTATGGCAAGCTCGGCGGTCAGCACACCGACGCCCGCTCCGATTTCAATGACTCCGACGCCTGCTTTCGCGCCGCCAAGCTCGGCCATGCGCGGGCAGACGGTCGGGTTGACAAGGAAATTCTGCCCGAGCGCTTTACTGAATGTAAAACCGTGGCGCGACAATACGTCTCGTATCACGCCAATATTGGAAAGGTTGTCCATAAAATCCTCCAGGAACTGGATTTGGTTTTGCAGGAAATAAAAAAGGAGCTTGCACAGGCCGCCGCGGTATAGTAGAATAAAATCAATGACCAGCTCCATACCTTTCATCATTATAAAGGAAGTGAAGATAGATGGCAAGACGCGATAAAATAAACTATTATTTGGATATTGCCGAGACGGTCGCCTCGCGCGGCACCTGCCTGCGGCGCAACTTCGGCGCGATCATCGTGAAAAACGACCAGATCGTTTCGACCGGCTATGTCGGCGCGCCGCGCGGGCGGGAAAACTGTTCCGATTTGGGCTACTGCACCCGCTCCAAGCTCAACGTCCCGCGCGGCGAACGATATGAACTCTGCCGCTCGGTACACGCCGAAATGAACGCGATCATCCACGCCTCTCGCGAGCAGATGCTCGGCGCGACGCTTTACCTGGTCGGCAAGGAATATGACACCGGTGAATATGTCCGCAATGCCTGTCCCTGCTCAATGTGCACCCGCCTCATCATCAACGCTGGCATCTCCACCGTGATCATCCGCGACGACAAGGAGGAATTCCGCGTCATCAACGTGGCGGACGAGTGGGTCGTGCATGACGAATCCCTCAAGGGGCTTTCCAACTATTGAAAAAATACATCATCGGGAGCAGATGCATATGTATGATCTGGCCATCGTAGGGCTCGGCCCTGCGGGCTCCACACTGGCGCGCCTGCTCGGGCCCCGGATGCGCGTCGCGGCGATCGACCGCAAGGATTCGCCGGAGAACGGCTTTCGCAAGCCGTGCGGCGGCCTGCTCGCGCCGGACGCGCAGAAGGCGCTTGCCTGTCTCGGCCTCACTCTGCCGCGCGAGCTGATCGTCGACCCGCAGATCTTTTCGGTGCGCACGATCGATCTCGATACCGGTGTCACCCGCTATTACCAGCGTTTTTATGTAAATCTCGACCGCCATCGGTTTGACCTTTGGCTGCGCGGGCTCATCCCGCCGCAGGTCGACCTGTTTACGAATGCTGCCTGCCGCGCGGTGGAAAAAATCCCCGGAGGCTGGCGGGTGCGTTTTTGGCGGGATGGCCGGGAGCAAACCATCGAAGCCGCCCGCCTTGTCGGCGCGGACGGCGCCAATTCGCTGGTGCGGGAGGTTCTCTACCCGCATAAAAAACTGCGCAGCTACGTCTCGATCCAGCAGTGGTTTGCGGACACCCACACCACGCCGTTTTATTCCTGCGTGTTTGATTCCGAAAACACCGACTGCTACTCCTGGGCGCTTTCAAAGGACGGCAGCCTCATATTCGGCGGGGCGTATCCCGCCAAAGGCTGCCGCGAACGGTTTGAGCGTCAGAAGCGCAAACTGGAAAGTGTTGGAATTCATCTGGGCGAACCGAAGCGAACCGAAGCCTGCCGGGTGCTGCGTCCCGCTTCGCCCGGGCAGTTCTGCTGTGGACGCGACAACGCCTTCCTCATCGGGGAGGCGGCCGGATTCATCAGCCCAAGCTCGCTCGAAGGCATCAGCAGCGCGATTTTGAGCGCTGTCATGCTCGCGCGGGTGCTCGCGGCACCGCAGGGCGACCCCAACGGACGTTACCGCGCCGCCACCCTGCGTCTGCGGGCAAAGCTCTCTCTAAAACTGCTCAAATGCCCGTTTATGTATTCCCCGCCGCTGCGCAGGCTCGTGATGAAAAGCGGCCTCAATTCGATCGAGGTCATGGACGGCTGAGCCGCCCGTGGGACCGCGTATGCGGTCCCTTTTTTCGCGCTTGTTCGTTTGACAATCTATCCATGAATGTTATAATGATATTGTATGTTTTGTTGCACGGTCCGCTGTTTTGGCAGGCATAGACCGGTGAAGAACCGGCAAAGATAACCTCGTTACCAATTTGAAGGAGGTTATCGATTTGAAAGCCAGCAAACAGCAAAAATTTATGCAGGACAACGACAATGCGCCCGAAGGCGAAGGCCAGGAGGCCCCGGGGACCCAGGAGGGTCAGGAAAATAACCCAAACCTGTCCGAGCAGACCCAGCAGATCATTGAGACAGGCGGCGTGACCAGCAAAAAGGGCAAGCACGTCATACACTGCCTGACCATCATCGGGCAGATCGAGGGGCATTATATCCTGCCCGCGCAAAACAAAACCACAAAGTACGAGCATGTGATCCCGCAGCTGCTCGCGGTCGAGCAGGACCCGGAGATCGAAGGGCTCGTCATCATCCTCAATACGGTCGGCGGCGACGTCGAAGCGGGGCTCGCAATCGCGGAACTGCTCTCCGGCATGAAGAAGCCGACCGTCTCGCTCGTGCTCGGCGGCGGCCATTCGATTGGCGTGCCGCTCGCGGTGAGCGCCCGCAAGAGCTTCATCGTCCCATCCGCGACCATGACGGTGCATCCGGTGCGGATGAACGGGTTGGTGCTTGGCGTGCCGCAGACCCTCTCGTATTTTGACAAGATGCAGGAACGAATCGTCAAATTCGTCACCGACAACTCGAACATCACCGGCGAACGGTTCCGCCAGCTCATGATGAACAAGGACGAGCTCGTGATGGACGTGGGCACCGTGCTCGACGGGCAGTCCGCCGTGGACGAAGGGCTCATCGATTCGCTCGGCGGCGTTTCTGACGTGATCGAAGCACTCTATGCCATGATTGAAGGGAGGGACTGAGATGTTCCTCTATACGATTGTTCCGGCCGAGATGATCCTGGGCGGACAGGACGCGGTGGAATACTCCTACCGCCCGGTGCATAACGCTTATATTGAGGGCGTTTCACAAAACGGAAAATTCACCGTCTCGCGTCTCATCTCGACCAATCCGCGCGACTATCTTGATCCCCGTTATTCCCCTGGGCAGATCCTAAACTGACAAAATAAGGAGCTAAAAGGCTTATGACAATTTTGGAAGCGTTCCTGCAGGGGCTTCTGCAGGGGCTGACCGAATTTCTTCCGGTGTCCAGCTCGGGACACCTTTCCCTGTTCCAGTATTTCACCGGCAACAACAACGAGAGCGGCTTTCTGTTCTCGATTTTACTGCACGCGGGCACCCTCATCGCGGTGATCATCTGCTTCTGGGGGACGCTCTGGAAGCTGCTGATCGCGCTTGTGACCCTTGTACGCGATCTTCTCACCGGAAAGTTCTCCGCAAAAAACATGTCCTCAGCCCGGCGGATGCTGCTGTTCTTATTCCTGTCGCTGGTGCCGCTTGGGCTGATGCTGCTCTTTAAAGATTTCATTTCCGGATTCTCGACCGACACCGACATCACGGTGGAAGGTTTCTGTTTCCTGCTCACCGGAGCAATGCTGCTCTTCGCGGCAAAGGAGCGCCCCGGCCGCAAAGACGCGCTTACGATGGGCCCCAAGGACGCGCTCTTCATTGGCGCCGCGCAGGTGATTGCCACCATGCCGGGAATCTCCCGCTCCGGCTCGACCATCTCGGCCGGACTGCTCTGCGGACTGGAGCGTTCCTATGCGGTGGCCTATTCGTTCATCCTGGGTATCCCGGCGGTGCTCGGCGCGATCGTCCTCGAGGTGGGCGACGCGGTCCGGGAGGGGTCTTCCCTCTCCGCGCCGGTCATTATTATGGGGCTTTTAAGCTCGGTCATCTTCGGCATCCTGTCGATCAAGCTGGTGCAGTGGGTCGTCAGGGGCAATAAACTCAAATATTTTGGATACTACACCCTTGTGCTCGGCATGGTTGTCCTGACGGTCGGCGCCATTGACCATTTCACCGGCTATGCCGTCCGGGGCTTCTTCCTAGGGGCATAATGCCTTTTTTGCTTTTTTGAAACTCTCTTTTGCATCGGAGGACTGTTCATGGCTACAAAATCATCCACGCGCTCCCGCTCGAAAAGCGCCGCGACCCGCAAACGCAACGCGGCCCAGCAGCGCGCCCGCAAACAGATGCGCGCGCTGGTGCTCTTCGCCGTCGGTATCCTGGTGGGGGCGCTCACTTTGATCGAAGGGGCCAGTGTCTGGCAATGGCTGCATAACACCCTGTTTGGCATCTTTGGATGCGGCGCCATTGCGGTGGCAGCACTGCTCATCTACATAGCCGTCCTTGATACGCAGGACAAGCCGGTCGCCGCCCGCGCCTGGGAAGGAGGCCTGCTTGTTGTCTTTTTCTGCGGCGCGTGGCAGATCTTCAAGATGGGCGCGCCGGTCACCGAGGACGCGCATGTGATGGACATGCTCATCGAATCGATCCTCATGGGCATCAAGGGCGAAAGCGGCGGTTTTGTCGGCGCGGTGGTCGGGCTTCCGCTCCTTACATTTTTTGACAAGCTCGGTGCGGGCATCATCATCGTCCTCGCACTCTTTGTGCTTATCATGCTGATGACCGGCGGCACGCTTATCGGGCTTGCGCGCGCCGCGCATAAGCCGGTTCAGAAGATCGGCGAGTCCTATGCCGAACAGATGCAGCGTCAGGAGGAGCGCCGTGCGCAGCGCGCAGCCGCACCCGCGCAGAAAAAACGCACAATCGACATCCCGCTCGACGAGCCTCCCCGGCGCGGTAAAAATCAGCCGGCTTCCGATGAGCCTGCGCAACCTGCGGCGGCCGAAGGCATCCCTGCCGCTGCGGCTCCGCAGGTTGCTTTGGCGGACGCTCCCGCACAGCATGCGCCCAAATTTGACATTGACATTCCGCTCGACGACAACTTTGAGCCGGACGCGGTCGGCGGCTTCTCCCTTTCGGTTTCGGACGAGCCGATGCAGTTCGTGCCGTCTCCCGAACCTTCGATTGATGAGCTGGTACATAAGGCAGCAACCGAAACTGGCAAATTCGCCTTCAAGGCGGACGAGCCCATACAGCCCGAAGTGGTTTCCGTGCCGGAATCCGTTTTGGAAAAAGCGTCGGAGGAGACCTTCTCAAGCAGCCTGAACCTGCCGCCGTTGCTCGACGACGACCCGGTCCCGCTTGAACATCCCGAGCCCGGTCAGGCCGCCCCTTCCGAGCCGCCTGCCGATAAAGGCAAACCGGATGAGGGCATCCAGCTTGAGCTGGCACAGGAAGCTTCGATCCCTGTCCAGCCAATCTACATAAAACCATCGCTCGGACTTTTGCGCGAACCGCGCCAGAAGGCCGGTTCGAATGTGACCGACGAAATGAAGCAGAACGCCCAGCGGCTGGTCGATACACTCGCTTCCTTCGGCGTGCAGACCCGCATTGTGGATATCTCCCGCGGCCCGGCCGTCACCCGTTATGAGCTTCAGCCGTCCGCCGGTGTAAAAATCAGCCGGATCACAGGCCTTGCGGACGACATTGCCCTGAATCTTGCGGCGGCGGGCGTGCGTATTGAAGCGCCGATCCCCAACAAGGCCGCGGTTGGCATCGAGGTGCCAAACAAGGTCATCAGCGCGGTTTCGATTCGTGAAATCATCGATTCTTCCGAATTCATGGACGCGAAAAGCAAGCTCACCGTAGCGCTTGGCCGGGACATTGCGGGCAACACCGCTGTGGCGGACATCGGTAAGATGCCGCATCTGCTGATCGCGGGTTCGACCGGCTCGGGCAAATCGGTCTGCATCAACTCGATCATCATTTCCCTGCTCTATAAATCCACGCCCGACGAGGTGCGGTTCCTCATGATCGACCCAAAGGTGGTTGAGCTTGGCGTCTACAACGGTATTCCACAGTTGCTTGTGCCGGTCGTCACCGATCCAAAAAAAGCGGCGGGCGCGCTCTCCTGGGCGGTCACTGAAATGCTCAAGCGATACAAACTCTTCGCGGACAACTCTGTGCGCGATCTCAGCTCCTATAACCACCTGGCCGAAAAGACCGAAGGCATGCAGAAACTCCCGCAGGTGGTCATCATCATCGACGAGCTGGCCGACCTCATGATGGCCGCGCCCAATGAGATTGAGGATTACATCTGCCGCCTCGCGCAGATGGCCCGCGCCGCGGGCATGCACCTGATCATCGCGACCCAGCGACCTTCGGTCGATGTCATCACCGGCGTCATCAAAGCGAATATTCCTTCACGTATCGCCTTCGCGGTTTCGTCGCAGGTTGACAGCCGCACCATCCTTGATATGGGCGGCGCGGAGAAGCTGCTCGGACGCGGCGACATGCTCTTTAACCCGGTGGGCGCGCCCAAACCGGTGCGCGTGCAGGGCTGCTTTGTCACCGACGAGGAGATTGAAAACGTCATCGCATTTATCAAAAACGACGCCACCGCCGACTACGATGACAGTATCGTGCGGGAGATCGACAACCATGTCGTAGCGGGCAAAGGCAGCAAAGGCTCCTCATCCGATTCCAGTTCAAACGGTGGGGACAGCGACGAGGACGAAATGCTCATGCCCGCGATCGAATGCGTCGTGGAGGCTGGCATGGCTTCCACTTCCCTGCTTCAGCGCCGCTTGAAGCTCGGCTATGCACGGGCTGCGCGCATCGTGGACGAGATGGAAGCGCGCGGTATCGTCGGCCCGTTTGAAGGCAGCAAACCCCGTCAGGTGCTCATCTCGCCCGAACGCTGGGCCGAGATGAAGCTCTCTCAGCAGGAGTAGCTCCGCAGGGTGACTTTCTTGCTCGTGCAAGAAAGTCACCAAAGAACACGCCAAGGGGGAACCCCTTGGAACCCCACCGCCGCAAAACAAAGCGGCGGCCGTGCTCTTAGGCTTCGAGACCTGCGCCGCAAGCGATCCCAATGAAACGGTCAGCTCAAGACTGATGGTGACGTTTCGCGCTCCCCGGTCATGGGCCAGGGGAAATCTGGCGGATGGCGGCGTTTTACGCTCCCCGGTCATGGGGCAGGGAAAATCTGTCGGACGGCAGCGTTTCGCGCTCCCCGGTCGCGGGCCAGGGGAAATCTGGCGGATGGCGGCGTTTTACGCTCCTCGGCCGTGGACCGGTTGAAAGCCCATGTGGACACAGCGTAATGCGCGGCCCGCAGGGCCGCGCATTCAAAATCCGTTTGTCCTTATTCGGCGCAGCCGGTTTTCGCAACGGTTGCGAAAACCCGTCCCGCGTGCTTTTTATCACGCGGCACACCACGTTTTGCCTAAGCAGATTGCGCGCGATCTTTGCCGCAGGCAACGAAATCGCGCGCATGGGGCCGCGGGGTGTCCCCGCGTGTCCTTCTTTGGTTCCTTTCTTGGACAAGCAAGAAAGGAACTCCGGGCGCGCGAAGGGCGCAAATTAAAGCGTCGCCTCAATATTTTCACCACATATGGCTAAAATTGGGAATTCGCTATATGTTTTATGGTAAGATAACGATTGAGGTGATTTGAATGATCGAAAATACAAAGGATTTGCAGCAAATGGGCGTGGATGTCATATTTCGTCTGATGCAAATCTTCCACGTGCCGTCCGCGGAACTCTTCATTCTGCACTGAAAGAAAGGAACATACCATGTTTTTGCCGCTCACCCAAAAAGAAATGAAAGCCCGCGGCTGGGACGAAGCCGATTTCATCTGCGTCACCGGCGACGCCTACGTCGACCACCCGAGCTTCGGCATTGCGATCGTATCCCGCCTGCTCGAAAGCCTTGGCTACCGGGTCGCAATGATCTCCCAGCCGGTCTCCGACAGCGATTACACCCGCTTCGGCGCGCCGAAATACGGCTTCTGGGTGACTGGCGGCAACATCGACTCGATGGTCGCGCACTACACCGCTGCCAGGCGCAAACGTTCGGACGACGCCTATACCCCCGGCGGCAAGGCGGGCCGCCGTCCGGACCGGGCCACCACCGTCTATTGCAATAAAATCCGGGAACTCTATCCCGATTCTCAGATTGTGATCGGCGGGCTGGAGGCGTCGATGCGCCGGTTCGCCCATTACGACTACTGGGCTGACACGGTCCTGCCTTCGATCCTGTTGGACAGCAAAGCTGACCTGCTCATCTTCGGGATGGGCGAAAAGCAGACCGAAATCATTGCGCGGGAACTTGCGGCCGGCACGCCCGCAAAGGAAATCCGCTGCCGCGGGATTTGCTACCTCACCGACCAGCTCGGCCTGCCCACCGACGCGGTTTCGGTCGCCTCCTTCCAAAAGGTGAAGGAAAACAAGCTTTCCTATGCGAAAGCCACCCATACCGAGATCGAGGAACAGGACGCGGTGCGCGGGCGCAAGATCATCCAGAAGCAGGGCGACAACCTCTTTCTGATACAGACCGAGCCGATGCCGCCGCTCTCGACAGAAGAACTCGACGCGGTGTTTGCGCTCCCGTTCGAGCGGATGTACCATCCCTCCTATGAAGCGCAGGGCGGCGTCGACGCGATCAAAGAGGTGGAATTCTCGATCATGCACAACCGCGGCTGCTTCGGCAACTGCAACTTCTGCTCAATTGCGTTCCATCAAGGGCGTTCCGTGACCTGCCGCAGCAAACAATCCATCCTTGCCGAGGCCGAAAGTTTCACCCGCAACCCCCGTTTCAAGGGGATTATCAGCGACGTGGGCGGCCCGTCGGCCAACTTTCGGCACCCCTCCTGCAAAAAGCAGCTCTCCAAAGGCCTGTGTGCCGAACGCAAATGTCTGGCGCCCACGCCATGCCCGGCGCTGGAGGTCGACCACAGCGAATATCTCGACATCCTGCGCGATTTGCGGGAACTGCCCGGCGTCAAGCATGTATTTGTCCGATCCGGGCTTCGCTACGACTACATGATGCTCGAACGCGACGACCGCTTTATGCGTGAGCTGCTCGCGCACCATGTGAGCGGCCAGCTCAAGGTCGCGCCGGAGCATTGCAGCCCGAATGTGCTCGACTGTATGGGAAAGCCCCACATTGAGGTGTACGAACGGTTTGCCGAGCGTTTTTATAAGCTCACCAAACAGGTTGGAAAGGAGCAGTACCTTGTCCCCTACCTGATTTCCTCCCACCCCGGTTCAACTTTGAAGGACGCGGTCAACCTCGCGCTGTTCCTCAAACGCAACCGCATCCGCCCGGAGCAGGTGCAGGACTTCTATCCCACGCCCGGCACCGTTTCGACCTGCATGTTCTATACCGGCCTTGACCCGTACACCCTGCGGCCGGTCTATGTCCCTTCCTCGCAGGAGGACAAATGGCTGCAGCGTTCGCTGCTCCAATACTTCAAGCCGGAAAACCGCCGCGCGGTGATGACGGCGCTCAAAAAGGCCGGCCGTGAGGATCTCATCGGGACCGGGCCGAACTGCCTCATCGCGCCGGACCGCGAAACGCTTGAACGGCAGAAAAACGCCGAGCGCCGCCGCGAAACGGAAAAAGCCCTCAAGCAGCGGCAGGACGGACGTGTCCGCGGGCGCAGCCGCGAACGCAACGACCGCTCGGTCGGAAAGGCGAAAACCGGAAAGAACAGCCGCTACGCGAAGGTCAACCGCGGCGGGCGGTAATGGGAAGGTTTCGATATGGTACGTATTAACATTCTGGAATTGCTTGCACAAAAGGGAAAAAGCAAATCCTGGCTGGGCAAGCAGTTGGGGATGGGCGGTCAGAACCTGAACAAAATCCTCTATGGAAAAACAAAAGGTATCCATTTCGAGACCATCGAAGCACTGTGCCAGGTGCTTGAATGCACGCCGAATGATCTGTTTTGCATCGACGACGAATAGAAGGGGGCCCCACGCGCGCGGCGTGTGGGGCCCCCTTCGTTTGCTCCAGCCGTTTTAGGGAGACGACGTGGATCGACTACAGTATAACATGAATTTAAACATTATGCAATCTATTGATTACTATATTTTTTCGGACTACATGTTTAAATGGTGTATTTATTAATATCATATTGATAAATATGCTATGGGGAGATTTTATATGATCCGATTGAATGCGTTGGAAATCCTTCAGAAAAAGGGAAAGACGAAATATTGGCTCGCAAAACATCTTGGCACCAGTGGTCAAAATCTCAATAAGATCCTTTATAACGAAACCCGTTCGATCCGTTATTCGACCATCGAGGCGCTCTGTCAGATCCTCGAATGCACCCCGAACGATCTTTTCGTTATCGAACCCGACCAACAGGAACATGCCTGATGCACTGTAAATGGAGGATTCTTTATGATTCACATGAACGCTTTGGAAATTTTAAAGAAAAAGGGAAAGAGTAAATACTGGCTTTATAAACAGCTGGGCATCAGCGGCCAGAACGCAAACCGCCTGCTTTATAACGAGACCCGTTCGATCCGTTATTCAACCATCGAGGCGCTCTGTCAGATTCTCGAATGCACCCCGAACGATCTGTTCGTCATCGAGCCCGACCAGCCGGAGCACGACTGATGCGCCGCAAGCAGTCAACCATCACCCTGCTTATAATTTTGACGCTCGTGCTCATCAGCATGGGGATTGTCCTGTCCTACGGCCCGGACGCCGGGTCTGCCATCGACCGGCTCTATCAGGCTGTCGGGCTTTCCGGCACGCCCGCCCCGATCGACGCGCGGCTGTCGGTGCATTTCATCGATGTCGGCCAGGGGGACAGCATCCTGATCCAGACCGCCGGGCAGAACGTCCTGATCGACGCAGGCGACCCCGACCACGCCGAAACAGTCGTCGATTATCTTTTCAGCCAGGGCGTAAAGCGGATTGATCTGCTGGCCGCAACCCACCCGCACGCCGATCACATCGGCGGTATGGCCGATGTGCTGCGCGAATTTCCTGTGGACAAGGTGCTTTTTTCGGAGGTGCCCGGGGAGATCCTGCCGACAACCAGGACTTATGAAATCCTGCTCGACACGATCGCTGACAAAGGCCTGCGGATCACCCGCGCAAAAACCGGGATGCAGTATGCTCTTGGGGACGGCGCGGTGCTCACTCTGCTGGGCCCTGTGGAGCACGATCAGGAGGAGCTCAACGACACGTCTCTGGTTTTCCGGCTCGACTATGGCGAAACGACCTTCCTGTTCACCGGCGACGCGGAAAAGGAGAGCGAAAACAGCCTGCTGGAAGCCTACGATGCCGGGGAACTGCGGGCCGACGTGCTCAAGCTGGGTCATCACGGGTCCAGTACCTCCAGCCAGGCAAAATTTCTGCGGGCTGTCAACCCTTCCGCCGCCGTCGCGAGCTGCGGCTATGAAAATTCCTACGGGCACCCGCATGCCGAAATTCTGCGGCGGCTCGATTCGTTTGGGATCATGCTTTACCGCACTGACCGGGACGGTACGGTGGTTTTCTGTTCGGACGGCGTAAGCCTTGAAGTCCTGACTGAAAAATAAGGCTGTGAAAAACCCGATTGCGGTTTCCGCGCAAATGTTGCGTGTTTATGGACATTTGTTGCATGATTGCTCGAATCCATTGACATTGGCAAAGGCGGAAACTATACTGAAATCACAGAAAGCAAAGTGTTTCACCCGTTTATGATAAGGAGGCTTTCCTATGTCTATTTTAGTCACCGGCGGAGCCGGATATATCGGTTCCCACACCTGTGTGGAGCTGCTTAAGGCGGGGCGCGACATCGTCGTGCTCGACAATTTCTCAAACTCGAAACCGGAGGCGCTGCGCCGCATCGAAAAGATCACCGGCAAGAGCTTCAAATCCTATGAAGTCGACCTGCTCGACCGCGAAGGCGTCGAACGCGTTTTTGCGCAGAATCAGATTGACGCGGTCATTCATTTCGCGGGCCTCAAGGCGGTGGGCGAAAGCTGCAAGATTCCGCTCAAATATTATCACAACAATCTGACCGGCACGCTGGTGCTCTGCCAGGTGATGGAGAAATTCGGCTGCAAAAAATTCGTCTTTTCCTCCTCCGCCACCGTCTACGGCATGCACAATCCCGTCCCGTTCAAGGAGGATATGCCTCTTTCAACCACCAATCCGTACGGCACCACCAAACTGTTCATTGAAAAGATCCTCACCGACCTGCACGAAGCCGATCCCACCTGGAGCGTGGCGCTGCTGCGGTACTTCAATCCCATTGGCGCGCATGAGAGCGGCCTTTTGGGTGAAGACCCGAACGGCATCCCCAATAACCTTCTGCCATACATCTCCCAGGTCGCGACCGGAAAGCTCGATGATCTGGCTGTTTACGGCAACGATTACGACACCCCGGACGGCACCGGCGTGCGTGACTATATCCACGTTGTCGACCTCGCGGTTGGGCATCTGAAAGCGCTCGACTACATCGCGGACAAAAACGTCGTTGAAGCGATCAATCTCGGCACCGGCCACGGCTATTCGGTTCTCGATGTCGTACACGCCTTTGAAAAGGCCTGCGGCTTCCCCATTAAACATCACATCGCCCCGCGCCGGCCCGGCGACATCGCCACCTCCTATGCCGACTGCACCCGTGCCAAGGAGCTGCTCGGATGGACGGCCCAGCGCACCATCGACGACATGTGCGCCGACAGCTGGCGCTTCTCGAAGCAGAACCCCAACGGGCTCTAACCGGCCGCCTTTTTCAACCGCCCTCCACATCTCCCAATATTGTCCATGGACCGGCCGCCGGTTTGCGGCCGGTCCATCCTTTTTATACGTCCTTGAATCTTGATAGAAAGCTGTTATAATAGATAAAATAAAGGGGTTGCATCCAGGTAAAAAAAGGGGGGTACTTCCCATGAAGAATAAAAAAAAGCTGCATATTAAATCGGTGTTCAGCTTTCTATTCAGCAAAGTGGTCATTGTGGCGCTTCTGATCCTTGTCCAAGGCGGCGTACTGCTCGCGGCGATCATCTGGCTCAGCGAATACTTTGCGGCCGTTTACGCGGTGCTGCTCACACTGAGCATCGGTATCGTGGTCTGGCTCATCAGCAAGGACGAAAACCCGTCCTACAAACTCGCATGGGTCATCCTTCTGATGTCTTTCCCGATCTTCGGCGGCTTTTTTTATCTGATGTTCGGCAACAAAACGCTTCCAAAGCTGCTCACCCAGCGGATTGAGCGCGCCGAGCAGGACACCCGCCGCGGATTTACCGCGCCGGAAAGTTATATGGACGAACTGCAGGGAGCCTGCCCGCGGTTCACAACCATTCCGAACTTCTTGCGCAACACAACCGGACTGCCGCTTTGGCGCGGCACCCAAGCCGAATACTTCCCGCTTGGAGAGCATATGTGGAAGCGGATGCTCGAGGAACTGCCCAAAGCAAAGAAGTTCATCTTCATGGAATATTTTATCCTCGAAGAGGGGGAAATGTGGGACCCCATTCTCGAGATCCTCACGCAAAAAGCCGCCGAAGGCGTGGACGTGCGTTTCATGTATGACGACATCGGCTCGATCCAGACCATCTCCAGCCGCTATCCGGGCAGGCTGCGCGCGCGTGGGATCAAATGTGTGCTTTTCAACCCGTTTCGTCCCCACCTCAATTCGATGATGAATTACCGCGACCACCGCAAAATCACCGTCATCGACGGCAACGTCGGATTCTGCGGGGGCATCAACCTTGCGGACGAATATATCAACACCTACGAAAAACACGGCCATTGGAAGGATACCGGCGTGATGCTCAAAGGCGACGCGGTGTGGAATCTGACCTCGATGTTTCTTTCTCTCTGGAACTTTTCCGTACCGACCGATGACGACTATATGCGCTTCCGTCCCACCCTGAGCTGCGACAGCGACGGTTTCGTTCAGCCGTTTGGAGACAGTCCCCTCGACCGCATCAACGTTTCGGAAGAAACCTATATGCAGATCATCAATCGGGCAAATCGCTACGTCTACATTACAACGCCCTATCTCATCCTCGACAATGAGATGGTCACAGCGCTCCAGTCGGCGGCGCGCAGCGGCGTGGATGTGCGGATTATAACCCCGCACGTCCCGGACAAATGGTTCGTGCACGAGACGACCCAATCCTTTTATCAGCCGCTGCTCGACGCCGGCGTGCGTATCTATGAATATACGCCCGGGTTTGTCCATGCAAAGATGTATGTGGCGGACGACGAGATCGCTATTGTTGGCACCGCGAATATGGATTACCGCAGCTTTTATCTGCATTTCGAATGCGGCGTCTGTTTTTATAACGCGCGGGTCATCGCCGATGTACGCGACGACATCCTCCAGACTCTGACCGTCTGCCAGGAAATCCCGAAGAACTATCTGCGGCACGTCCCGGTGCTGCGCCGGATCATGCGCGCCTTCCTGCGCCTCTTCTCCCCGATGATGTGAACCCAATGCCGTCTCGCCGCCTGGAACCCGATGGCACGCGTCAAGGGGAAAACAGGCTGGCCCTTTCCCCAGGTTCCATCCCGGCAAAACGTCTTTTCATCCTGAACGCGCAAAGGCCCCTTCCGAAAGCTTTCGGAAGGGGCCTTTTTTCTATGCTGGAGAGAGAGGTGAATCAAATTCAGGGAGCAATGGAACCTTTCAGGAAGGTCTCCATTTCAAACTGACTGCGCATATGTTCCGGCAGGCGGGAAAGCGGGACCAGCACCGGGGTACCGGTGGCCGCGCCGTCAAAATAAAAGTTCGCGTAGACGAGCGGTTCCCCAACCGCATAGCTGCCGACCATCGCGTCCGCCATCGCCTGGATGTCACCCGGATTTTCAAACAGCGCGGTCACTTCATAGCGGCCTCTGGATTGCAGGAATTCTTCCATTCCGATCCGTTCCGCCTCTTCAGTCCAATTTTCCCGTTCACTCCGGATGTTTTCGCGGGTGTATTCCAGCTCCTGCGCGGAGAACTGGTAGTCGCCAGGCGACATCTGCGCGATCGCGGAATAGTTGTTGCGGTAGCGCCCACCGCCGGCGCCGTTGTCCACAATCGCCGACACTGCGACGCAGTCATCGAGATCGACCTCGATTCCGCTGAGCAGGCCCTTCTGCTTGAGGAACTGATAGGTCTGCTGTTTCTCGCTGGAGATGAGGAACTGTCCAGACCTTGCCGCGCGTTCAGCCGGCGTCTTTGGCAGGTTCGCTGTGAAGGAAAGATATGCCACCGGCGTTTCAGTGGGATACCGCAGCTCATCCAGCGTCATCGCGGAAAGATCCGTCCGGATCGCTTCGAGCAGCGCGCTGGAATCCGCGGGCGACAGCAGGTGCTTCACCCGGTTTTTACCGTACAGGTCGGAGATTTCCCATTCAATGATGTTGGCGGGATCGGTAAAGAATGCCGGATGCCGCTGGGTGAGGAACTCCGCGTTCGTTTCGAGCGGCGCGAGCTTCGACATGGTTTCCGCGTCGACTGCATTATAGGTACGAGTCAGCTTGCCGCCGCCCTGCAGCCGATAGGTGATCTCCGTGTTGGTCCACATGACCGGCACGTCGCTGTCCTCCATGTACCCGGCGCGGTCGTATCCTTTCCCGACCGCGTCGGTATGGAAGGCGCGTATCGCATCGATGGCCTGCGGATCGGTCAGCGTGACTGTGCGCAGGCTGTTTGTACGCAGATCCCCGTCATAATCTATATCCGGACCCACCCGGACAGCATATCCATCGTAACGGCCAGTATAGTTGATCTCAGCCGAAGTCACCTTCGCGGTATCCGGCACGCGCGTTTCATAACCAAACGCGCCGGTCATTGGGATAAGCGTCCCACCCACAGTGACCGCCACCATCAGCACACCAAGCGGCAGGCTTTTTACCAGCGTTTTAAAGCCCCGATTGAGGATCACTTCTATAATTGCGTATGCAAGGATGCCGCCGATGATCGTCCACATGACAAACGGCATCTGCCCGCGCGGATACGAAATCGCATAGAATACGAATCCAACGCAGATGCCGCTGATCATCGTACCGATCAGCTTGATAAGGATTTGCAGGATACCTTTCGAGGTGGTGGTCTCTGCGGTTTCGCTCGGCCGTTTGCGGTAGAGTTTCATGGTCACAAAGAAGAACGCCGCCGCAAGCAGCAGGTAGACTAAAATAGCAATGTTGCTTTCGGTCAGGGCGCTGATTTCGTCCACCGATCTTGACAGCGGCGCTATCCCCGCATATGGGTTTTCAAACGCGAACCGCGCGGGCATCAGGGTGAGCGGCGAAAGCAGGAAAATGATCCGCATGAAGGCATCGCTGGCTGTAAATCCATAGAGGAACTCGCTGCAGAGCCCCACAAAAAGCCCGCTGAGCACCGGTCCGGAGATAAGCAGTGTACAGGCAAACACAAATGCGTCAAATACCGTACCCACACAGACCGAAACAAACGCGGTCACCATATAAATCGTTGCGGATGCCGCGAACCAACCGAGCATATCCAGCCACAGGTAACCGAATGTGCCTGCATCGAAGCCGAATTTGGCGATCTGAAGCAGCGAAATAAGCAGGTTTGAAACGATCACCGGGATCCACAGCATGCTCATGGCGACCGCAAAGTTGACCCCCAGCAGCGTTTCGCGGCGCAGCGGCAGCGCATGGTAGACGTCGGCGGCCTTTTTGCTGTGCATGTAGCCATTCAGCACAAGCGCGAGCACCAACGGGGCGACCAGCATGATCGCCGAGAAGAAGAAGGCGGAAATGCCGGTATAGTTCAGGCCAAGGCCGCCAAGACTGTATTGGTAATAGGGGTTGTCGTAGCGGATGGCCTCGGCGGCCAGGTCGACCGATTTAAACGCCTCCATCGCGTACTGGAACGGATAGAAGATGCCGATGACGGTGCACAGCAGGGCAAAAAAGCCGATGTTGCGGCGGAAGGTGCTCTTATACAACCCAAGGAACCGGCCGCGCTCAGAATATGATGTTGTTGTAGTCATAACCGACCGCCTCCATTTCATGAATGAATACTTCCTCAAGCGTGAGCGGTACGCCTTCCGCGAATACTGCGCCCTGTTCGAGCAGGTAGGCGGCTGCGTCGGCGCTCGTCCCGCGCACCACAAGATTCACAAGGCTTCCGCTGCGGGACATCTGCATAATATCGAGCTTTTTGAAAATCTGGTCGTCCACGCCCTGCGGAAAGGCCGCGTGCACCTTGCAAAATCCCAGCTTAAGCTCGTCGATCTCCCGCTCGAAGAGTATCTGCCCCTTGTGCAGCAGCCCGACGTGGTCGCACAGATCCTCGAGCTCGCGCAGGTTGTGAGAAGTGATGATGACCGTCATATCCCGGGCGGCGATGTCATCCGAAAGCAGCTTCTTCACCGCGCCGCGCATCACCGGGTCGAGCCCGTCGAACGCTTCGTCCAGAAGCAGCAGGTCAGGCTGGCAGGAGAGCCCCAGCAGAAGCGCGGCCTGCCGCTTCATCCCTTTTGAGAAGGTATTGATCTTCTTTTTCGGATCGAGCGGGAAAATCGTGCAGAGCTTTGCATACCGTTCGTCCGAAAAGCCGGAGAAGATCCCCTTATAAAACTTCGCCATGTCGTTCATGCTGGACTGCGGAAGGAAATACAGATCATCCGCCACAAAAAAAGTCCGGTCTTTGACCGCGGTGTTCTCGTAGACCTCTTCCCCATCCACCCTGATGGTACCCCCATCCGGCATATAAACACCCGCGACCAGCCGCAGGAAGGTCGATTTTCCCGAGCCGTTCGAGCCAACCAGCCCGTAGATTGAGCTGTCCCGGATGGTTGTGGTGAGCGAAGAAAGCGCCGTGAAATCACCGAAGCATTTGACCAGCGCGTTTGCCTCAATCATCGTTTCAAATCCTCCTCATAAACCGAATCGACCACCTCGTCCACCTGCCGGCGGCTAAGCCCGGTACGCTTGCCGTCCCGGACCGCCTCGCGGATTTTCCCGAGGTTCTGCGCGCAAAGAATTTTATTCGCGTGGTCGCCAGATGCAATAAAACTGCCTTTTCCAGCCACTGAGTATATGATTCCCTGCCGTTCCAGCTCCTGGTACGCCTTCTGGACAGTATTTGGGTTCACGCCCAGATCCCGTGCCAGGTTCCTGACCGACGGCAGCTGTGCGTCCGGCGCGAGCGCGCCCACCGCGATCAGCTCGGACAGCCGCAGGATGAGTTGCTCATAGATCGGCTGGCGGCTTTGCAAATCCAGTTGCAGCACAGTTCCACCCCTTTTCATATGCTTTTCTGAATCGTTCCTTGTGTATTAGTTCACTTGGTACAGTTAAAGAATACCACATCTTTTTCCAGATTGCAAGCAGAAAGATTCTTTGGTGGGCAGTTTTCCTTTTTAAAGGTTTTATGAATTTTTTACCGATCAATTTGACACCCGAAAAAATGATGCTATACTTGAAAAAGATATATTGTGGGGGTGTGTGCCAGCGCGCCCGTATTTGACTGCAATTCTCCCGGAGTCCTTGACTTTGGCGGCCACAATGGATTAATATTATATAATAATATCCTTTCTTTTGCAGCGGGGAAATTTCTGTCGGCCCCCATACATACAGTCCCAGAATTTGAATAGAGGTGTATGTGTCCTTTGAGAAAAACCAAGATTGTCTGCACCATCGGCCCGGCCTCCAACAGCGAGGACAAAATCCGCGCACTGATCGGGGCCGGTATGAATGTGGCGCGTTTCAACTTTTCACACGGATCGCACGAAACCCACATGGAAAACTTTTCCTGCGTCGACCGCCTGCGCCGGGAGCTGAACCTCCCGGTTGCAACGCTGCTCGATACCAAGGGGCCGGAAATCCGGCTCGGCCTTTTTAAAGGCGGCAAGGCCGATCTTCGGAAAGGCAAGCCCTTCATCCTGACCGCTGCCGAATGCGAGGGAGACGAAAACCGCGCTTCCATCAGCTTTTCCGGGCTGGTGGACGATGTGAAGCAGGGGGACACCATCCTCTTGAACGACGGCGCGATCGCGCTGCGGGTCACCGAGGTGATCCCGCCCGAGATCCACTGTGAAGTGCTCAATGACGGCATTATCTCCGACCGCAAGGGGGTCAACGTCCCCGGCGTGCGGCTTTCGATGCCGTATATCAGTGAAAAGGACCGCGCCGACATCATCTTCGGGATCGAAACCGGCTTTGATTTCATCGCCGCCTCCTTCGCCCGCTGCGCGGCCGATATCCTGGAGGTCCGGCAGCTGCTGGAACGCCACGGCAACAACACCATCCGCATCATTGCGAAGATTGAGAATGCCGAAGGCGTCCAGAATATCGATGAAATCCTGCGTGTTTCGGACGGCATCATGGTCGCCCGCGGCGATATGGGCGTCGAAGTCCCATTTGAGGATGTGCCGGTTTTTCAGAAGCTGCTCATCCGCAAAGGCTATCAGGCGGGCAAAATGGTCATCACCGCCACCCAGATGCTGGAGAGCATGATGCATAACCCCCGCCCCACCCGCGCCGAAGCCGCGGACGTGGCTAACGCGATCTACGACGGTACCAGCGCCGTCATGCTGTCAGGCGAGACCGCAGCAGGAGATTACCCGATCGAGGCGGTGCGCACGATGGCACAGATCGCCGAACGCGCCGAGCAGTCGATCCATTACCGCAAGCGGTTCCAGATGCGGGAGAGCGACAGCGTGCCGAACGTCACGAGCGCCATTTCCCACGCCACCTGCACCACCGCCTACGACCTGAACGCAACCGCCATCATCACGGTCACCTTTTCGGGTACGACCGCGCGGATGATCTCAAAATACCGTCCGGATATTCCGATTATCGCCTGTACCCATCGGGATTCCACCTATTATCAGCTCGCCCTTTCCTGGGGCGTCACGCCGCTCAAAGCGCAGATTCAGGAGAACACCGACGCCTTGCTCGCCCACGCGGTTCAGCAGGCAAAGGAGGCCGGCCTCGTCAAGGACGGCGATCTTGTGGTGATCACCGCGGGCGTCCCGCTGGGTATCAACGGCACCACCAACCTGCTCAAGGTTCATGTAGTCGGAAATATCCTTGTCAGCGGGCAGGGAGTCAACAAGCTTACCGCGGTCGGCAAGGTCTGCGTCGCGCATACCGAAGAAGAGGCGCTCGCCAACTTCAACGACGGCGACATCCTGGTCATCCCGCACACCTCAAACGCGCTGCTGCCGGTCCTCAAGAAGGCTTCCGGCATCATCACCGAGCGCGGCGGCATGAATTCTCACGCGGCGATCGTCGGCATGACACTGGATATTCCAGTGATCGTGTTTGCGGAAAACGCCACCCAGATTCTCAAATCCTCCACCTTTGTGGAGGTGGACGCGGCCAACGGCACGGTCAGCAACTCCTCCCCGGCATAAAAGATGTATAGCAATATCCCGTTTTGCGGGATGATGTAGATAATCCAGTACACATAAAGGAGCCTGTATATGAAACATTTTCATCTTTCTACCCGACTTGTTGCGCTGATGCTGGCGCTGGTCATGCTGTTCGCGATGACGGCATGTGACCGTTCCGCAAAACCGTCCGATGAGGATTCCTCCTCCGTACCCAGCTCCTCCTCCGGGGTCCCGCCGTTCGTAAACCCGCTCGGCGACGTTGACCTTTCGTCCATCGCGAAACCCGAAGCCCCCGCTCCGGAAGTGCTTGAAAAGCTGAACGCGGCTTATAACCTCAACAATGACGTCGTGGGCTGGCTCAATGTCCCGAACACCACCATTAATAACGAGGTCGTTCAGGGCACCGACAACGAGTTCTATCTGCGCCGCGACACGCAGAAGCGGGACTACTTCCCCGGTTGCTTCTACGCGGATTACGAGTGCAAGTTCGGCGACCGCAATACCCTGTCGAAAAACACCGTCATCTACGGGCACAACATGGGAGCGATGCAGATCGGTACGCAGGATGACCCGAACGAGGTCATGTTTGCCCAACTGCTCAAATTTTCCGATCAGTCGTTTGCCGAGCAGAACCCGATTTTCTACTTCTCCACCCCCGAAGATAACATGACCTTTAAGGTCTTTTCGGTTATGTACACCGATACCAACCTGGCTTACATCCATCCCAACATGACCAACACCGATTTCACCAAGCTGATTTCCGAAATGAAGGATCGTTCGATCTATGACTATGATGTGGATGTCAATGCCAGCGACAAAATCTTCACCATGTCCACCTGCACCTACAAGTTCGGCGCCGCCGGCACCGCGAACTACAAACAGGCCCGTTTTGTTGTCGTCGGCCGTTTGGTGCGTCCGGGCGAGTCGGTTGATTCCACCGCGAAGCTCACGGTCAACGCGGATGCCAAAGGCCCGCAGTTTCAGTAATCACAAATAAAAAGAACCGCCCGCGGGCGGTTCTTTTTTTCTTATTTATGGGCTTCGTAAGGGTCGGGCCGGAACAGGAGCGAAATGCACCAGATGGCGGCAATGGCCACCACCGTGTAGATGATGCGGCTGAAGATACTCCCCTGCCCGCCGAACAGCCAGGCTACGGCGTCAATCTGGAAAATCCCGATCAGCCCCCAGTTAAGGCCACCGATGACAGTTAAAAGCAATGCGATTTTATCAATCATAATGATTTACCTCCTTGGGTTCATACGAACCGGTCGGTTCTAGTATGTGTCACAAAATCCGATTTATACAGCGGATGCGCAGGATCTCTTCCCGGGGTGGTTCCGGAACGGCCGCCACCCCGATGGTCACTGGCACGCCCGGCGCCGCGAAAAACATCAGTCTCCCCGCTTCCTCCCGGGAAATCATCCGGTAGGGCTCCAGCCGCTGCCCATCTAGGAACAGGACGCCTTTCGATTCCTCCGGCGGCAGGGTCACTGCCATCCATTGGAACTGATTCCCCAGCGTCTCTTCAAGAAGCGGCATCGGTACCCGGCGCGGCCCGCCGGGCGGCAGGGTCATGCTCTCCTGTGCCGTGACCCGCACCGCGCAGAACAATAACATCAGGATAGCCAAAAAAACCACAAATGTGCGCTGCAGCATCTTCGGTTTCCCCTTTCCGGTTTGTATCCCGCCATCCGGCGTGTTATACTAAATTTATATATGCTTATTATTGGCCCAGGGAGGCGGTATCATGCAAATGGTTGACCTGACCCATCCGATTTCTTCTTCTATCCCGGTCTTTCCCGGCGATCCCATCCCCGTCCTCACACCGCTGTGTACCATCGAGGCGGATGGCTGCCGGGTAACCGGGATTTCATTCGGTTCGCATACCGGCACCCACATCGATTCTCCCGCGCATCTGTTCTCAGAGGGGAAAACGCTCGATCAGTACGCGGTCTCGTCTTTTTCCGGCTCCGGCTGGGCAATCGACTGCTCCGGCCATGCCGGTGAAATCGGACCGGATGCGCTTGACGGCGTTCCCGCGGCGGATTTTTTGCTTTTTTATACCGGCTGGTCCCGCTATTGGGAAACACCGGATTACCTGTCCGGATTTCCTATCTTCTCCCGTGCGCTCGCCATCCGGCTCGCTGCGCGGCGCTGCAAAGGCATCGGGTTCGATACTCTTTCGCCCGACCCGGTGGAATCGGCCGGGCTTTTCGCACACCGAACGCTGCTCGGACAAAATACCCTGCTGCTTGAAAACCTCGCAGATTTTGGCCAGATCACAGGAAAGCCCTTTTCGCTCTGCGCGGCGCCGCTCTTATTTGCCGGCGCGGACGGCGCACCCGCGCGGATCGCGGC
>NZ_QSBX01000021.1:0-503 GCF_003465835.1 Anaerotruncus sp. AF02-27
CCCTCGCTAAAGCTTTTTCTCTACCACCGGCACAGCCGGTGGTTTCTCTACAATGAAAAGAAAACGGGGCAAATGCCCCGTTTTCTTTTATATACAACGGATAAAATTCCCGGAAGCTTAACCATTCCGTAAATTTTTTCATCCATGCCTTGCATCGAAAATATGATTGTGCTACCCTTAAATTGAATCTTGCTTAAAGGAGCCGTTGCCATGAAAAAAATCGCATTCCTGCTTGCCATATTGCTCACCCTGTCCGGCTGCGGCGCGCCCGCCGCTGAACCGTCTTCCGCTCCAAAGCCTTCAAGCGCGCCCGAGGCTTCCTCCTCGGAGCTTTCCGCTTCGGAAATCGCCGCGTCCGAGGCTGCCGCAAAAGAAGCCTCCGAAGCCGCCGCGTCCGAGGCTACTGCAAAGGCCGCTTCCGAAGCCGCTGCCGCCGAGGCCGCTGCAAAGGCCGCTTCCGAAGCCGCTGCCGCCGAGGCCGCCGCAAAGGCCGCTTCCGAAGC
>NZ_QSBX01000021.1:513-46458 GCF_003465835.1 Anaerotruncus sp. AF02-27
CTTCCGAAGCTGCTGCCGCCGAGGCCGCCGCAAAGGCCGCTTCCGAAGCCGCTGCCGCCGAGGCCGCCGCAAAGGCCGCTTCCGAAGCCGCTGCCGCTGAGGCCGCCGCAAAGGCCGCTTCCGAAGCCGCCGTCGCCGAGGCCGCCGCAAAAGAAGCCAAATCCCAAAACAAAGCGGTCACCGGTTCAAATTTTTACAGCAAGGTCGAATCGGCCATCATCAAAAAAATCAACAAGGAACGCGTGGACAACGGCCTGGAGGAACTTGAATACAATGAGGATCTGCGTTCGGCGGCGCGAATTCGCAGCCGGGAGCTTTGCAAGGCCCGCAAATTTTCCCACACCCGGCCCAACGGTGACGACTGGTCGACTGTCATCAAAGAGGATGTGCCGATCGATTTCATCACAGCCGGTGAAAACCTCTGCACGACCGAATATAACGACCCGTCCGCCAACTACGCGACGTCCGCGTCCTTCTGGTTCAACGAGTGGAAGGACAGTCCGCCCCACTATGAAAATATCCTGCGCGAGGACTTCACCCATATTGGCGTGGGTGTGTACATCGTGGAGAAGGACGGTTGGACCCGTGCTTATGCCACCACTGAATTTGCGCACCTGCCCAACTGACCTATTGATTAAAAGCGGCCCCGCTCCTATGGAACGGGGCCGCTTTTTCATATTTCTTCTGCCGGCGCGCCGGCCATACCGTCATATGTTCCGCGGAACAATTTCAATCCAGTAGCCGTCCGGGTCGCTGATGAAATAGATTCCCATACCGGTATTTTCAAAGCAGATGACATCCATCTCCCGATGTTTTTGGCGGGCCGCTTCAAAGTCGTCCGCCATCAGTGCCAGATGGTACTCGAGATCCCCCAGGTTGTAGGGCTCCTTACGGTCTCGCAGCCAGGTCAGCTCCAGGGTAAATCCGGTCTGTCCGTCGCCCAGGTAGACAATTTTGAACGAACCGTCTGCGGCGTTTTTTTCACGCACCGGTTTGAGGCCAAGCGCTTCCTCATAAAATTTGAGGCTGCGCTCGAGGTCGAGGACGTTGAAATTGAAATGGTTGAAAGTGAGCATTTACATTCTCCTTTTGCTTTCGGAATTGGATATTTATTGAAGCGGATCATGCTTCCTGGCTGCGGATATAGGTGATATACTCCATACAGTAGTCGTCCAATCCCGCCACGACATTCGCGGCTGCAAGCGCATCCCGCATAGCCGGGCTGGCCGGGTCGATAATCGCGCTCGAAAGTCCCGTGAACACCGCCGCCGAAAGGAACGCCGCATTCACCAGCGCCCGGCGTGGCAGGCCGAACGAAACGTTTGAAAGCCCGCAGGTGGTTTTCACATCGGGATAGTGTTCCCGCACATGGCGGACAGCGCCGATCGTATTGCGCGCGCTTTCGCTGCCTGTCGCAAGTGTCTCAACCAACACGTCGACATAGATCTTTTCATCCGCAAAGCCGGCCTCCCGCAGTTTTTTCACCAGAAGGTCGATCTTACCACATTTGTCTTCAAGCGAATGCGGCATGCCGTCCGCATCGATTGGAAGCCCTACGACCGCCGCCCCGCTTTCCCTGGCAAGCGCGGTCACCCAGCCGAACCGTTCGTCAATTGTTGCTGAATTAAGGATCAGTTCCCGTCCGGCGGCGGCTTCAACCGCTCTGGACATAACCGCTTCATCAGTCGTGTCAATCATAATTCCACAGTCGCAGTGCGACTTGATCAGCCCGATCACCCAGAGCATCCGATCAAGCGCGTCCTCCCCGCAGATCGCGGTGTTCACATCGAGAAACCGGGCGCCCGCGTCCGCCTGACGGCGGATCAGCGCCACAATCGAAGCTTCATCCCGCGCGTTCATCGCTTCACAGGCCGCAGGGATCGAGCTATTGAGTTTTTCTCCGATTAAAATCATCTTCCTGTTTCCCCCATTTTTTTGATTTCCCGCATCAGGCCGCGCACGATTGCCACCCTGCGCAGCGGCGTCATAATATAAAAGCCGTCAGCTTCGTCATAAATCTGCCGCGCGATCCCCGCGCTGTAGGCTATCGAGATCTCCGCCGCCTCTTCAGGGGTTTTGTCTCTGAGACGTTCCACCACGTCGGGCGGTATCTCGATACCGGAGACCTCATTTGCCAGAAAGACCGCGTTGCGGTAACCCGCGACCGGCAATATCCCCGCAAACAGCTTGCATCCCAACGCCGCGCGCGCCGCGCGGAAATTTTCAACCGCCTCCCGGCTGAAGATCGGCTGGGAAAAGAGCATCTTCGCCCCCAGCGCCACCTTGCGCTGGGCACGCGCGAGCTCCGCTGGGAAATTCACCGCGTTGACATTGAGCGCCCCCGCGACCAGGAACGGATTCTCGGTGAATAGTTCATCATTGAGGCTCTCAATGAAGGAAATGAGGTCATACGAATTAAAACTGAACACCCCGTCCGGCTTTCGCCCGCCTGTCTGGATTGGCGGGTCCCCGGTGAGCGCCAGTATTCTGGAAATCCCTTCGGACGCCGCGCCGAGCAGGCTTGCCTTAAGCGCGTTCTGGTTGCGGTCGCGGCAGGTGATGTGCGGCAGCACCTCAATCCCGGCTTCGCGGCGGATCCGCGCCGCCATCATGACGCTGTCCGCGCGCGGACGCGAAAGCGGCGAATCCGCAATCGTGATCATGTCCGCGCCATCCGCTTTGAGCGACGCCGACGCGGAAAGCAGAAACGAACAGTCATAATCGAGGGGCGGGTCAAGCTCAACGGCGATCACCTTGTCGGTTCGCGCGAGGAAGTCGGTATTTTTCCGCCGTGTTTCCGAGATGCCGTGTTGTCCGGACGGCTGTACCGTTTTTTCCCGGCGTTCGGCCCTCCGGACCCTTTCGGACGCAAGCGCGATATGCCGCGGCGTGGAGCCGCAGCAGCCGCCCAGAATATCCGCACCCGTCTCATAGAGCTCCGCCAGCTTCTGAGCGAAATAGTCCGCATTGTCCTCAAAGACCACCCGTCCGTTTATCGCGGAAGGATATCCGGCGTTTGGCATTGCGATAAACGGCTTGGGGAACCCCCCAAGCGACCCGGCCAGTTTCAGCATATGGCTGGGACCGCAGACGCAGTTGAGGCCCGCCGCATCGATCCCCCCATTTTCCCAGGCCTCGCCCAGCAGCGTGCGGTAATGCAGGCCGCGCCGGGTATAGCCGTCCGGCGAAACGGCAAATGAAACAAACACCGACGCATCCGGCGCGGCCTTTTTGATTTTCTCCACCGCCGGAACGATCAAAGCGTATTCCGCGAGCGTTTCAAATAGAAAATCCTTCGCGCCAAGCGAAAGAAACCACCCGGCAATCTGTTCATAATCGGCGGCGGCGGTTTCGAGCTCACTCCCCCCGATATCCGCGAACACCCGCGCGCCATAGGGTTTTGCGGCGGCACAGGCATTTTCCCATCCCGCTTTGATCACTGCATAAAGACGTTCCGGGTCCGCTTCCAGCGACGGATTGGCAGCGAAGGTATTGGTTTTGATAGCGTTGGAACCGGCTTCGAGGTACTCCCGATGAATTTTCCGCACCGTCTGCGCATCGGTACGGTTTGCAAGCTCGCACGGACGTTCGTCCCCGGTGAGGCGCAGATAGTAGGTTCCGAACGCGCCGTCAAAAAACAGCGGTCCTGCCGGCACACGATCCCCTCCCCTCAAGCATTTTCGTTTTATGATACCGCAAGCGTGAAGCGTACGGTGGGATAATTGGCCATCGGATAATATGATAGAATAGCCGCTCTGCGGCTATTCTATCATATTATT
This sequence comes from Anaerotruncus sp. AF02-27, assembly GCF_003465835.1. NCBI lineage: Bacteria > Bacillati > Bacillota > Clostridia > Eubacteriales > Oscillospiraceae > Anaerotruncus > Anaerotruncus sp. AF02-27. Next base: position 4,293 of record NZ_QSBX01000021.1, read on the forward strand.
TATGAAACTTCCAGTGCGGCCGGAACATTTCGCTTGACATTTACTACATGATGTAGTAATATTTAATCACTACAAGCTGTAGTATAAAAACAGCGAGGTGAGATCATGCAAAAACTTTCCGATTCCGAGCTTGCAATCATGCAGCATATTTGGCGTGGGGCCCGCCCTGTCACCGCAGGCGGGCTGGTCGGCGCCTTCTGCGAAAGCCGCGGCTGGAAGATTCAAACGGTCAACACCTTCCTCACCCGGCTGACGGAAAAAGGGTTCCTGACTGTACGCAAGCAGGGGCACCAGAATTTATACAGCGTGACGGTCAGCGAGGCCCAATACCGTGCCGCTGAAACCCGCAGCTTCCTCGACGAAATCCACGGCGGTTCGGTGCAGAGCCTGATGGCCGCGCTTTACCAGTCCGATGGCCTCACAGCGGACGACGTCGCGGAACTCAAGCGCTGGCTCAGCGAGAGGTGAAATGATGACAGCATTCTTTTTTGAAAAAATCCTTCCCCTGACCCTTGCCGGTTCGGCGGTCGCCCTTCTGGCGCTGCTGTTTTCCCCGTTCGCACGCAGAAAATTCTCCTGCCGTTGGAATTACTACAGCTGGGCAGCGGCCCTGCTGCTCTTCCTCATCCCGTTTGCGCTGCCGGTCCGATCCGCCGCGCATACCGCTGCGGCCGTTCCCGAATGGACCGCCGCCATTCCGTTTGCCGTCCCGGATTTTGCGGCAGCGGCGCAGGCCTCCGCGATTTCCGCCATCCCCTGGCAGACGGTTTTTGCGGCAATTTGGCTTGCCGGAACCGCGGCGCTGGGTATAAGATATCTCGTCGCCGCCGCACGTTTTTACCGGGAACTGAAAAAAGCCTGCGTGCCGGCCGAAGAACCGGAAATCCAAAACCTTTTCGCAGCCTGCAAAAAAGAGCTGCAAATTCGCCGCAGCATCCCGCTCTCTCTTTGCGGAAAGGTTTCCTCCCCGATGCTTGTGGGGCTTTTCCGACCGCGCATTGTCCTGCCTGACACGGCGCTTCGTCCGCAGGAATACCGGCTGGTCTTTCTGCACGAGCTGACCCATTACCGGCATGCCGATCTCTTTTATAAAGCGGCGGCACTTGTGGTCTGCACGCTGCACTGGTTCAACCCGCTCGCCTGGATCGTCCTGAAACGGGTAAACCTTCTCTGCGAACTCGCCTGCGACGAATCGCTTGTGCGCGGCATGGAACGCGAGGAACGCCGCAATTACGGGATGGCCATCCTCAATATCATGGGCGACACACGGTTTGCGCCCCCGGTTTCCTCCGCCTTCAGCCTGCAGAAGGAACAGCTCCGACAGCGGCTTTCCCGCATCATGGACGGCCAAAAATCCACCCGTCTGCTTGTCTGCGCCGGGGTTTTCGCCGCCGCGCTGCTGCTATTTGTCGGTGTTTCGGTTTCCTCTTTCGTGCTTGCGGACAGGGACGGAGAGGCAGTCGTCATCGGCGGAGCGGACGGTCCCACCGCTGTCTTCACCGTCTCAACGAAATCGGAGGAACTGCCCGACGAATTGATTGGGCAGGTGATGGCTTCGATCAAATTCGATACCGAGCAGGGGCTTATCCGGTACGGCCTGCCCGCTGGCGCGGATAAAATCCGCGCTGAAAAGGGCTGGCGGATAGAGTTGGTAATCGCCGGCCGGCGCGCCGGCGGAAACTATCAGGAATTCTTACGCGAAAAGGATTTACAGGGCGGCTCCATCAACTTCTGCACGGTGGACTTGCATGAAATGGAATCCTGCTGGACGGAAATCACCCTCTATGACAGGGACGGAATTTTCCTCGTGCGTGCCGCCGTGCCGTGGGAACCCGGCCAGCAATCCGATCCGGTCCCTGCGCTCAAAACCTTCTATGACCAACTTGGCGCTTCGGCGGGCGACACCATCCGGCTCACCAGCGGCGACGGCGCGTCCGGCACGATGGTCCTGCCCGACCTGGACGCGGTCTCCGACCTTCCCGCCGCCCAGAGCCTGCTTTTACAGCTGACCACCGCGCCAGTGGTAGAACTCATCGGCAAAACCGACGGTTCGGTTTTGGCCGTCCGCACCAATCCCAAGCTGGAGATGGAAACCTCCCGACTGCGTCTGCCAGTTCCGCTGCCGCAAAACCGCGCTGTTTCCATCTCGATTACCGCAATCCAGAACGGCAAAGAAACGGTTGCTGAAACGATCCAGCCGGAGGATGCAGACCAGTGGTCACCGGCGCTCGCCGGAAAAGGGCGCGAAACGGTCGAAATCCAGCTCGACGGCGCGCCATATAAGGTTTATGAGGTGGATTTCGTCCAGCGCAGCTACCTGCTCACCGGGGATGGCAGCGCGGACACGGCCCTGCCGCCGGACGACGGGATCTATACCGGTGAAGCACTTGACATCAGCCTGCAAAAACCGGTGGACAACGCATATGTCAGCGCCGGGTTCCAATCCTATCACGGCCATACGGGGATCGACCTCGCGGCGGAAAAAGGGACGGAGATCCGCGCGGCCGCAGACGGGGTCGTCCTCACGAGCAAATATTCCGTGTACGGCTATGGGAACTATCTGATCATCGACCATGGGAACGGCATCCAGACCCTTTACGCACAGTGTGACGAACTTGCCGCCGAAGCCGGCGATAAGGTGGAGCAGGGACAGTTGATCGCCACCGTCGGGCGCACGGGAAACGCCACCGGAAACCATCTGCATTTTGAGCTGCGCTGCAACGGACAGTATGTGGACCCGACTGCATATTTTATTTGAGAAATCCAATCTCTGATGGGGCAAACTGCTAAAATTAAGTGCGAATTTTTTGTGAACAATTCCCTTTTCACGTTGACTTTGGTTAACAATTCCTCTAAAATTAGTTAGACGGCTAATAATTAGCCGTCTAACTAATTTTATTTACAAGCAAGTCAAGGAGATGGTCTTTTGAGCGATGTGAACGATGCAATCCGTTTGGACTGGGCGCTGCATGCCCTGCAAAAACAGTGCCTTGCCCGACTGTTTTTCAATCACAGTATCCATTTTGGCCAGCCGCCCCTGCTCTGCACGATCAAAAAGCTCGGCTCATGCAGCCAGAATGAGCTGGCGCGCACCCTGAATGTATCCCCCGCGTCGATCGCGGTTTCGCTCAAGCGGATGGAGAAATCCGGCTATATCCAGAAGATGCACGATCCGAACGACCTGCGTTCCAACCGCATCGCGCTGACCGCCGCGGGCCAGGAAGCCGCATGCTGGTCGGAAGACGTGCTGCGGGATGTAACCCGCCAGAAATTCGCTGGCTTCACCGAGGAGGAATGCGGCCAGCTTATGCATTTTTTTGCCAGAATGCAGCAAAATCTCATTGACTACAAAAATCAGCTCGAAACGGAGTGACCCTATCTTGCGGAAAATTCTTTCCTATTTTTCCCCTTATAAGAAGCCGATTGTCATCGCAGTCGCCTTCATGCTGCTCGACGTCGTCTGCGAAGTGATACAGCCCACCTTGATGTCGAATATCGTCGGAAAGGGCATCCAAAGCGGCAACATCCCCTATATCCTCGGTACCGGTGCCATCATGATCCTGACCGCGCTCATCGCGATTGTCGCGGGCTTCGGCAACGCGCGCAATTCCGCAATCGCGGGTGTCGGCTTCGCGGCAAACCTGCGTCGGGGACTTTTTGAAAAGGTACAACAGTTCTCGTTTAAAAACATCGACGATTTCTCCACCGCGTCGCTCGCCACAAGGCTCACAAACGACGTCACCCTCATGCAGAACTCCGCCATCATGGGGCTGAGGCTGATGATCCGCGCGCCGCTCATGTTCATCTTCGCGATGATCATGGCGGTTCGGATGAACGCCGAACTGGCCGTGATCCTCTGCATTATCATCCCGGCGGTCGTGCTCTCGCTCGCCTTTATCATCCGCAAAGCCATGCCGCTTTTTGACAAGATGCAGGGCCGGGTCGACGCGCTCAACGGCAGCGTGCAGGAAAACCTCACCAATGTGCGCGTCGTCAAGTCCTTCGTCCGCCAGGACTATGAAAAGGAAAAGTTTGAAACCGCCAACAACAGACTGATGGAAGCCTCGCTGCGTGCGATGAACGTGGTCATCTTCAACATGCCGGTGCTCATGTTCATCATGAATATGTCCGCCGTCTCGGTCATCTGGTTCGGCGGCGGTCAGGTCATTGAGGGCAGCCTCAATGTGGCCGAAATGACCGCCTTCATCAACTACATCTTTCAGATCCTCATGAGCCTCATGATGCTTTCGATGATGTTCATCCTCTTCTCCCGCGCGTCCGCTTCCTTCAAGCGCGCCCGCGAGGTGCTCGAAACCGAGATCGACCTCACCGACAGCGAAAACGCTGAAAGAGCGCCAAAAATCCGCGGCGACGTGGAATTCGACCACGTTTCGTTCAAATATGCGGCGGAACATGAAGAATACATCCTGAAGGATATCTCCTTCACCGCGAAGGCCGGCGAGGTCATCGCGATCATTGGAGGCACCGGCGCGGGCAAGAGCTCGCTCGTGCAGCTCATCCCGCGGCTTTACGACGCAACCGAAGGCGCAGTGCGCATCGATGGGAAGGACGTGCGCGGCTACACCGTCGAATCCCTGCGCAGCCAGATTGGCGTGGTACTCCAGAAGAATACCCTCTTCTCCGGCACCATTGCACAAAATCTGCGCTGGGGCAACCCGCACGCCACCGATGAGGAGATTGTCGAGGCCGCGAAAGCCGCTCAGGCGCACGACTTCATCGAATCTTTCCCGAACGGTTATGACACCTGGATCGAACAGGGCGGCGTAAATGTCTCAGGCGGGCAGAAGCAGCGGCTCTGTATCGCCCGCGCCATGCTCAAAAAACCGCCGATCCTGATCCTCGACGACAGTACCAGCGCGGTTGACACCGCAACCGAACAGCGCATCCGCCAGGCGTTCGACACCACACTGAAGGACACCACCACCTTCATCATCGCGCAGCGTATCTCGTCGGTGAAGGACGCGGATAAGATCATCATCCTTTCGGATGGGAAGGTCAGCGCGATCGGTACGCACGACGAGCTGCTCAAAAATAACGAGGAGTACCAGGAGATCTATTACTCCCAGCAGGAAAAGGAGGCGACTGCGTAATGCCGGGACCGCATAAACAATCGGCCATGCAGAAGCCGAAAAACTTTAAGCTTTCGATCGCCTTCGTCTGGGGTTACCTGAAACGCCGCAAGGTCCTGCTCATCCTGGCGGGCTTCATGGTGTTTCTCAATATCGGCGCTTCCTTGGCCGGAACCGCCATGCTCCAGCCCATCATCGACAATTTCCTGCAGCCGGTTCATGAAATTACCGCCACGCAGCGGTACGCGGGACTCGCGTCCGGTGTTCTCACGCTGCTGTGTATCTATCTGGTTTCGGTGGCTGCAAGCTATCTGCAATCGAAACTGATGCTGAACGTCACCCAGGGGTCCATCAACGACCTGCGCCGGGAACTTTTTGACCATCTGCAGGAGCTCTCGGTGCGCTATTATGATACCCATACCCACGGCGAGATGATGAGCCGTTTTTCCAACGACGTGGACACCCTCAATGACGCGCTCTCGAACTCGCTTACCTCCCTCTTCTCGAGCGTTATCACCCTGGCGGGCATCCTGGGGCTCATGCTTTCGAAAAGCATCCCGCTCACCATCCTCACCCTTGCGATGGCGCCGCTGATGCTGTTTGTGGCGGGCCGGCTCATGAAGCGCAGCAGCAAGTACTTTATCGCCCAACAGGCGAATCTCGGAAAGGTCAACGGCTACGTCGAGGAGATCATCACCGGCCAGAAGGTCGTCAAGGTCTTCTGCCATGAGCCAGACGCGGTGGAGGAATTCAACCGCCTCAACGGCGAACTGCAGGAGGCGGCGACCACCGCGCAGAGCTATTCCGGTCTCATGATGCCGGTCATGATGAACATCACCACCATCAACTATGCGCTCGTCGCGGTCATCGGCGGCGTATTGTCGGTCTTCGGCATCATGAGCGTGGGCGCGCTGGTCGTCTTTCTGCAGCTCACCCGCCAGTTCGGCCGCCCGATCACCGAGGCTTCCAGCCAGTATAACGCGGTCATCACCGCGATCGCGGGCGCTGAACGGATTTATGAGGTCATGCGGGAACCCGCTGAAGAACCTGATCCGCCGCATGCGGCTGACCTTGTGCAGGCTGGCCATGACTATTTCTGGCAGCGCTACCACGAGGATGGGACCCCCGCGGACCGGGTGCCGGTCGCAGGAGACGTGCGCTTTTCCGATGTGACTTTTGGCTACGTCCCGGAAAAGACGATTCTCAAGGACATCTCGCTCTATGCGAAACCCGGCCAGAAAATTGCCTTCGTCGGCTCCACCGGCGCGGGCAAAACCACCATTATCAACCTGCTCACCCGCTTTTATGATATTGAACACGGCACCATCACAATCGATGGGATCGATCTGCGTGCGATCAAAAAAGACAGCCTGCGCCGTGCCATGTCGGTGGTCCTGCAGGACACCCACCTCTTCACCGGAACCGTGCGGGAAAATATCCGTTACGGGCGGCCCGCCGCCACCGATCAGGAGATTGAGGACGCTGCGAAGCTGGCCTCCGCGCATTCGTTTATCTCCCGCCTTCCGCACGGCTATGACACGGTGATCGAAGGCGACGGCGCGAACCTTTCCCAGGGACAGCGCCAGCTTCTGAACATTGCGCGCGCCGCAGTAGCCGACGCGCCGGTGCTCATTCTCGACGAGGCGACCAGCTCGGTTGACACCCGCACCGAGCGCCATATCGAACATGGACTCGACCGGCTGATGCAAGGCCGTACCACCTTTGTGATCGCGCACCGTCTGTCGACCGTGCGCAATTCCAACGCCATCATGGTGATGGAGCAGGGCCAGATCATCGAACGCGGCAACCACGAGGACCTGATCGCGGAACATGGGCGTTACTACCAGCTTTACACCGGCGTGGCCGAACTCGACTAATCCCCAAAATTCAAAAGGCTTGCCGCATTCTTTGCGGCAAGCCTTTTGATCGTCTTTCAGGGCGGTATTTCAGCAGCAGTCCCAGGGATTCAAAACCCTGATGAAATTAAATCGTGTCAGATTTTCCATTTAGTCGTCATCATTGTCATCATCGCCGTCGTCATCATCGCCGTCGTCATCATCGTCGTCGCCGTCGTCATCATCGTCGTCATCGTCATCATCATTCTGAGGGCGGCTCTTTTGTTCGTATTTCTCACGGTCATCGTCGTCCTGGTTGTCGTCCCAATCATCGTCATCCCGATCGTCATCGTCCCAATCGTCGTCCCGATCATCGTTATCGTCCGTGTCCTCGATCCAGTCGTCGCGGTCGTCATCCGCGCCGCTGCGGTCGTTCAGTTCGTCGATCGTATCCTCGATCTTGTCGTCGAGGTCGTCATCCCAGTCATCATCATCCACGATCACGATATCGTTGATGTTGAGGCCGCGTTCGGAAATGAGCCTTGCCAATTCCTTAATCGGCAGCGTGACAAGCTCTTCGGCGGTAAGCGACGGGTCCTTCGCGATCAACTTTCGGATAAAATCCGCGCGGCCGATTGAGATGCTGTACCGGTCGGCAAACTTCTGCAAATCTTCAAGACCGCTGTCCAGCGTTTCGCTCTGGCGGTAGACCCTCGCCTGCGTTTTACTTTCCCGCAGCATCCCATCCACCATGCCGGCAAGCCGCTCCTGGAGCGCTTCGGCCTTCTGTACATCCTTGTTTGCAACCGAAATCAGGATTGCATTGTCGGCTCTATCGGCGCTGAGATAGCCGTTTTGAAACATCGAGCCGATAATCGCGTTGGTCGCCACGTCGATCTGCACCTTGCGCAGATCCATCCCGCCGAGCACCTTTTCTGCATCGGCACCCGCTGCCTCACACTTGATCACCCTCTCCTTATCATCGATCGAAAGCTCGACGCCAGGATTCACATCGATGCTCACGAGCGCGTCGACCCGTGGGACAAACGCCGTCAGCCCGCCCAGGCAAATCAGGAACGCCGCCGCTGCCGAACCGACCGCGGTCACCAAACGCCTTTTTCGTTTGGGCGGCTGAATATTTTCAAACCGCACCACATTGCCGCCGTTTTCCGCGTCCGCTTTCAAAATCCGATCCAGGAGATCTGGGGATGGCGAAACCGCGCGCCGAAGCGACGCTTCAATCTCACTGCGTTTCATCAGTATCCCGCCTCCTTCATCGCTTTCTGTAATTTTTTGATCGCCCGGTTGTAGGCTGAAAGCGCCGAACCGATCGGCATTTCAAGCTGTGCGGCGACCTCCCGGAACTTGAGCCCGGCCACCGCGTGCAGCAGCACGATCTGCCGGTCGCGGTCCTCAAGAATTTCCAGCGTCTTTTGCAGCACCAGTTTATCGACGCTCGAAACGGTATCGTCTTTCGTTAGAAAATTTTCATAATCCGCAAAATCGGCGGTTTCCCGCTTTTTGCGCAGTTCCATATAAGCCAAGTTCTTTGCAACCGTAAAAATCCATGCCAGCGGCTTGCCGCGCGGCTGGTAGGAGCCGATCGAACGCTTCACCGAAAGATAGGTGTCCTGCATCAGGTCCTCGGCGAGCGCGTGGTTTTTGACAATCGAAAGCAGCAGACAGTAGACCGCCTGCTGGGTCGCATGATAAAGGCGTGCGAATGCGTCGCCATCGCCCTGCGCGACCAGAAGCATCATCTCATCGGTCAGCGCGGGTGGTTTTGTTTCAGTCTGGATGGTGGCGAACAACAGCATATCCTTTACCCTCTCATCTACCTAATGCGCCGCCCGGCTGTTTTATTGCAGGCCGGCGCAAAAAAATTTTCAAAATCCATTATACCGGAACCGCACCCGTCCCGCAACCTACTTTACAAGGATTTTACACTAGGACGAAAAAAAGGCCGCATCCAAATGGGACGCGGCCTTTTGATGACTTATTTTACAATGTGGATCACAAGGTCTCCACCGCTGACATCCACCTCGAGGCGGGTATTCGGCGCGAGATCCTCGGCAATGATCATGCGGGCAAGCAGCGTTTCCACCTTGTGCTGGAGGAACCGTTTGAGCGGGCGCGCCCCATAAACCGGGTCGTATCCGTGCTCGACCACAAACTCCTTTGCCGCCGGCGTGATCGATAGAGTGAGCTGTTTGTCCGCCAGGCGTTTTTGCAGACCGGCCATCAGCAGATCGACAATCTGCCCGGTCTCCGCCCGGGTGAGCGGTTTGTAAAACACAATCTCGTCGAGCCGGTTGAGGAATTCCGGACGGAACTGCTGCTTTAAGAGCACATCCACCTGTTTGCGGGCTTCCTCGGTGATCTGCCCATTCTGATCAATACCGTCGAGAATATATGGGGAACCAAGATTGCTGGTCAGGATGATAATCGTGTTCTTGAAATCGACCGTGCGGCCCTGGCTGTCGGTGATACGGCCGTCGTCGAGCACCTGTAAGAGAATATTGAAAACGTCCGGATGGGCTTTTTCGATCTCGTCGAACAGCACAACCGCATATGGTTTGCGGCGCACCGCTTCGGTGAGCTGGCCGCCTTCCTCATAGCCGACATATCCCGGAGGCGCACCGATAAGGCGGCTGACCGCGTATTTCTCCATGTATTCGCTCATGTCGATGCGCACGATGTTCTTCTCGTCGTCGAAAAGCGCCTGCGCCAGAGCCTTCGCGAGCTCGGTCTTGCCGACGCCGGTCGGGCCCAGGAACAAAAATGATCCGATCGGGCGGTGCTGGTCCTGGATGCCCGCGCGCGAACGCAGGATCGCTTCCGAAACGGTCCGCACCGCCTCATCCTGGCCAATGACCCGCTTATGCAGGATATTCTCCATGCCCAGCAGCTTCTCGCGCTCTCCTTCCATCAGCTTCGCGACCGGAATGCCGGTCCAGCGGCCGACGATCCGCGCGATCTCCTCTTCGGTGACCTTGTCTCGCAGAAGGGTGCTGTCCTTTTCGGCTTCGCCCGCGAGCTTCTCCTCGGCTTCCAGCTCCTTCTGCAGGGCGGGGAGTTTGCCGTATTTGAGCTCGGCGGCCTTGTTGAGGTCGTAGCTGCGTTCCGCCTTCTCGATGTCGGCGTTCACCTGTTCAAGTTCCTCGCGCAGCTTCTGCACCTTGCCGATGGCGTTCTTTTCGTTTTCCCAGCGCGCTTTCATCGCCTTGAAGCGTTCGCGCATCTCAGCGAGCTCCTTCTGGATCTCTTTCAGATGTTCCTGCGAAATCTGGTCCTTCTCCTTCTTGAGCGCGGCCTCTTCAATCTCATGCTGCATGATCTTGCGCGAGAGGTCGTCGAGCTCGCTCGGCATCGAATCCATCTCGGTGCGGATCATGGCGCAGGCCTCGTCCACCAGGTCGATCGCCTTATCCGGCAGGAACCGGTCGGAGATGTAGCGGTTCGAGAGCGTCGCCGCCGCAATGAGCGCCTGGTCCTGGATCTTGACGCCGTGGAATACCTCATACCGCTCCTTGAGCCCTCGCAGGATCGAAATGGTGTCCTCCACGGTCGGCTCCGGCACCATGACCGGCTGGAACCGGCGTTCGAGCGCGGCATCCTTCTCGATGTACTGGCGGTATTCGTTCAGGGTGGTCGCGCCGATGCAGTGCAATTCGCCGCGGGCGAGCATCGGCTTTAAAAGGTTGCCGGCGTCCATGCTGCCCTCGGTCTTGCCCGCACCGACAATGGTGTGCAGCTCGTCGATGAACAGGATGATTTTGCCCTCGCTCTTTTTGATCTCCTGCAGCACAGCCTTGAGGCGCTCCTCGAACTCGCCGCGGAACTTCGCCCCCGCGATCAGCGCGCCCATATCGAGCGAGAATATGGTGCGGTCCTTGAGGTTCTCCGGCACGTCCCCGCGCACGATGCGCAGCGCAAGCCCTTCCGCGATGGCGGTTTTGCCGACGCCCGGCTCGCCGATCAGAACCGGGTTGTTCTTGGTCTTGCGGGACAGGATACGGATGACGTTGCGGATTTCGTTGTCACGGCCGATAACCGGGTCAAGCTTCTGGTTGCGGGCCAGCTCGACGAGGTCAGAGCCGTATTTTTTGAGCGCGTCATAAGTGTCCTCCGGGCTGTCCGAGGTGACGCGGGTGTTGCCGCGCACGCTCACGAGTGCGTTGAGGAAACCGTCCTTGGTGAGCGAAAACCGTTGGAAGATCGCTTTGAGCGCGCTGTTTGGGCTTTCGAGCAGCGCGAGCATGACGTGCTCGACCGAGACGTACTCATCCTTCATGCGTTCGGCGTGGCGTTCGGCCGCGACGAGCGTGCGATCCACCTCCTGGGAGATGTAGATCTTGCCCTGTTCCCGGCCGGGTCCGGAGACGCGGGGGAGTTTCTCAATTTCGGCACGGACCTCCCGTCCGAGCGCGGCGGCGTCAGTCCCCATTTTTTTGAGCATCTGTCCGATGAGCCCTTCCTGCTGGGAGATCAGCGCGTCGAGCAGGTGCTGCTGCTCGATCTGCATGTTCTGGTACTCGACCGCGAGGTCCTGCGCGGACTGCAGGGCTTCGAGCGATTTCTGGGTAAATTTCTGAGCGTTCATAGGTGAAATCCCTCCTCATGTATATGAATGAATGTTTTAACCAAATAAAGCTTGTTAGCACTCTATATCATTGAGTGCTAATTGTATTGTAAATCACTTCTTCCCAAAAATCAAGTACAAATTGTAAACTTTTTATTGCAAAGTTTTCTTTTCATATTGACAAGTTTACTTGACAATACGAAAAGTTTGCTGTACACTGTAGTTGCAGTAAAACACATGAGGAAAAGAGGACTCTCTATGGACCGGGAAGAAATCCTGAAGCGCGGCCGCGAAAGCAACCTGGACGAACGGGAAAAATGGATCGACGACCACGCCAAAATCGTCGGTGTATCCGCCTTTCTGGTGACGTTCATCGCTCTGGTGATCGCAAAGCTGGCCGCCGGGCAGCCGACCCACGACCTGCAGGCGCTTTTCTGGGCGTACGCCGCAACGGAAGTGTACTGCCGCTATCGCCACAAAAAACAATCGGCACTTCTCGCCACCGCGATCCTCAGCGGCTTTTGCGCGCTTGCAAATCTCGCCGCGGCACTCATCGGGCTGTTCGCAGGTGGCTGATATGGAAGAAAAACTGGTTTTGCAAAACCGCCTGCGGGTCGCCCGGGCGGAAAGGCGGATCTCCCAGGGGGGGCTGGCGGAAATGGTCGGCGTCTCCCGCCAGACGATCAGCTCGATCGAAAACGGACAGTTCTGTCCGAGCGCAAAGCTCGCGCTGCTCTTATGTGTGGCGCTTGAGAAGCGGTTTGAAGAGCTTTTTTATTTTGAATGAGCAAGAGAAAACGGGCGGGATTCCTGCAAAAGCATGAATCCCGCCCGTTGCACATAGGATTTTACAGTCAGGCCTTCCCCACTGAGCCGAACAGTTCCATTTTCTCCCGAATCGTGTCACAGATTGCCTGGGTTCCCGGTGCAAGCAGCTTGCGCGGGTCAAAGCCCTTGCCCACAAGGTCCTTGCCCGCCTCAATATACCTGCGGGTCGCCGCGGCAAACGAAAGCTGACATTCGGTGTTGACGTTGATCTTCGCCACGCCCAGCGAAATCGCCTTTTTGATCATCTCTTCCGGGATGCCGGTGCCGCCGTGCAGTACCAGCGGCACCCCTTCGGTCAGCGCCTGGATCTTTGCGAGCGCGTCAAAATCAAGTCCTTTCCAGTTGGCAGGGTATTGGCCATGAATATTGCCGATGCCCGCTGCGAGCATGGTAACGCCGAGGCCGGCGATCCGTTTGCATTCCTGCGGGTCGGCGATCTCGCCCGCGCCGACCACGCCGTCCTCCTCGCCGCCGATCGACCCGACCTCGCATTCGACCGAAAGGCCCTTTTCCCTGCACAGCGCAATGATTTCCCTGCTCTTTGCAATATTTACATCGATCGGATCGTGCGAGCCGTCGAACATGATCGAGGTGAAGCCCGCCTCGATTGCTCTTTTCGCTCCTTCATAGGTGCCGTGGTCGATATGAAGAGCCACAGGGATGGTAATCCCCAGTTCCCCGATCATCGCCCGCACCATTGCCGCGACTGTACAAAAGCCGCACATATATTTGCCCGCGCCCTCGGATACGCCAAGGATCACCGGCGAATTTTGCTCCTGTGCGGTAAGCAGTACCGCTTTGGTCCATTCCAGATTGTTGATATTGAACTGCCCGACGGCATATTGACCAGCTTTGGCCTTTGTCAGCATTTCTTCTGCGGATACCAGCATCGTTTCCCAGCTCCTACTCTTTGGTTTTTTTCTAACAACGGTTTCTTTATGTGGAATAAGCGCAGACCATAAAACGTTTTGTCCATTCCGTACTGCTTTACAAACGAATCGCCCATGATATATAATTTTGCTTAGGTGTAGATGTGTTTATGCAAAATAGGATGGAGGAGGTATCATATGGAGGGGTTTGTCAAACTGGTTACCGATCTTAACAAACTGGTCAATGATTTTGTCTGGGGACCGGTTATGATCGCTTTTCTCATGCTGGTCGGCGTCTATTTCACTATCGGCACCGGTTTTTTTCAGATCCGCAAATTCGGGCTTTGGATGAACGAAACGCTGTTTGCCATTTTTCGCAACAAAGAGGTACATAACAAACGCGACCCCCACGCCATCTCCCAGTTTCAGGCGCTTTCCACCGCACTGGCGGGCACCATCGGGACCGGAAACATCGTCGGCGTGGCCACCGCGATCGTCTCCGGCGGCACCGGCGCGGTCTTCTGGATGTGGGTGAGCGCCTTTCTTGGGATGATGACCAAATATGCGGAAAACGTCCTGGGCAACCACTACCGTTACAAAAACGAAAAGGGCGCGTGGGTCGGCGGCCCGATGATCTATATCGAACGTGGACTCCACTGTAAATGGCTGGCGGTGCTCTTTTCGCTTTTCTGTCTGATCGCCTCATTCGGCATTGGCAACATGACCCAGGCCAATTCGATTGCGGGCGCGCTTTCGGCTTCGCTCGGCATTGCGCCGCTCGCGACCGGCATCGTGATCTCGCTGGTCATCGGTCTGGTAATCCTCGGCGGGCTCAAGCGCATCGCCTCGGTCACCGAAAAGCTGGTTCCGTTCATGGCGCTTTTCTATATCACCGGCGGCGTCTACATCCTCATTGTCAATCACAAAGCGATTCCGGCGGCGTTTGCCTCCATCTTTGCGAATGCGTTCAGCTTTGAGGCGGTCGGCGGCGGCGTGGGCGGTTACGTCATCATGCAGGCGATCCGCTACGGCGTGGCGCGCGGCATTTTCTCGAACGAAGCGGGGCTTGGCAGCTCGGTCATCGTAAACTCCGCCTCAAACGTCAAGGAGCCGGTCCAGCAGGGCATGTGGGGCATCTTTGAGGTGTTCGCGGACACGATTATCGTCTGTACGATCACCGCGCTCACCATCCTCACGACCGGGGCGGCCGAAATCGGGCTTGAGGGCGCCGCGCTTTCCATTGAGGCATTCTCACATGGGTTCGGGGCATTTGGCGCCGTTTTCATCACAGTGGCAATTGCCTGCTTCGCATTTTCCACCATGCTTGGCTGGTCGTATTACGGTGAACGCGCGCTCGAATATCTCTGCGGATTAAAGCCGCTTATCCTCTACAAGCTTTTGTTCATCGGCATGGCCTGTGTCGGCTGCGTCACCAATCTGAAGCTCGTGTGGGACATCTCTGACACCTTCAATGGCCTGATGGCCATCCCAAATCTGATTGCGATCGTCTTTCTGTCCGGGAAGGTTTTTTCTATCACCCGGGATTATCTTGCCCGAAAAAGAACTGATAAATATGAAATATGACATTCTTTTACTTGACGCGGACGATACCCTCTTTGATTTTGGCCTTGCCGAGCGGGAAGCCATCCGGCGGGTCTGCCGGCAGCGGGGCTTGCCGGCCAGTGACGCGGTCTGTGACCGTTACAGCGAAATCAACCTTTCACTCTGGAAAAAATTTGAGCAGGGCCTGGTCACACAGGACCGGCTGCGGGCCGAACGGTTTGAAATCCTGCTCGCAGAGCTCGATGCCCGGGACGACGCGCACGCATTCAGCGAAGCATACACCGATGCGCTCGGTGAAGGAGCATTTCTGCTCCCCGGCGCGTACGAGCTCTGTAAGGAACTTTCCGCGCGCTGTCCGCTTTACATCGTGACAAACGGCGTCATCCGCACACAGAAAAACCGTCTCGCGCATTCGCAGATCGCACCATTTATCTCCCGGATGTTCATCTCCCAGGAGCTCGGCGCGCCGAAGCCCCGCCGGGAATTCTTTGACCGGGTATTCGAGGCGCTCGGCGGACCGGACCGGTCGCGCGCCATTATCCTGGGCGACTCGCTCACCTCCGACATGGCGGGCGGCCGCAATGCCGGCATTGCCTGCTGCTGGCTCGCGCCATCCGGCGCCGAAGGCGATCCCGCACTTTACGACTACCGCATTGATACGCTCTCCGGCTTTATCCCCATCGTAATGGGAGAATCATAAAAAACGGGCCTTCCGAATTCGCCGGAAGGCCCATTTTTTTGTCGTCACTTTGCCGCGCGATAGGCCCCGAGCAGCCGGTAGCGGACCGAATCGCGGGAGAGCTTTTCGAGCGCCGCACGCACCGCATCGTCCGCGATATTGCCTTCAAAATCCACATAGAACAGGTAATTCCACGCCGCGTCGGGCAATGGTCGGGATTCGATCTTCACCATGTTGAGCCGGTTGTCGGCAAAGGTGCGCAGCGTCTGGTAAAGGTTCCCCGCCTCGTTCGCAATCGAAAAAACAACGCTGATCTTGTCGGCGTTCTCCGGTTCCAACGTGCGGCCAATCACAATGAACCGGGTCATGTTGTCCTGGCGGTTGTTGATGTCCGGTGCGATGACCGAAAGGCTGTAAAGCGCCGCCGCGCGTTTGGACGCGATTGCGGCTTTGGTGAGGTCGCCGGATTCGGCCACCATCTTGGCGGACACCGCCGTATTATGGTAAGGGACCAAATCCCATTCCCGATGCCCGTTCAGGAAGGTGGAACTCTGTTCGATCCCCTGCACATGGGAGTAGACCGTTTTGATCGTCTTGAGCGTCGCCCCCGGCAGGCCGACCAGATTCTGGCTGACGCGGCAGCAGTGCTCTCCGACAATGAAAAATCCATAGCTGCCAAGCAGGTCGTAAACAGCGGAAATCGCGCCGGTGGAGCTGTTTTCGATCGGCAGTACGCCGTAGTCGATCTCCTTTTTTTGCAGTGCCCGAAAGACGTCCTCAAACTCCGGATAGGCGATCCGTTCGCGTTCGTCCCCAAACGTCTCGACCAGCGCCTGCTCCGAGAAGGAGCCGGCTACCCCCTGGAATCCCACCGCCCCGGTGAGCGGATGCGCGGCGGTGACAGGCGGTTCGCCCGGTTCGATGTCCCGGCGCTGGGCCGCGCGGGAAATCTCCATCGCAGCATTCATAAAGCGGGCCGCGTCCTGCGCGTACCCCTTGTCCTGCAGGTGCTCCACCGCCTGCCGCAAGACCGCCTGCTCCCTGCCCGCCTGCAAAACCGGCAGATGGTTTTCTTTTTTGTAGCGGCCGACTTTGCGCACCACATCCATCCGCTGTTCAAACAGCCGGATGAGCGCGGCATCTATCTCATCGATTTCCTTCCGGTAGCCATCCAGTTCCGACATGCTGTTTCCTCCCCAGTCCTTATGCAATGTTACGGCCGATCGCTTTGGCGATGCCGCGGATTTCTTCCATCAGTTCCCCGAACACACAGGGTTTGATCGACTGCTGGCCGTCGCACAGGGCGTTGGCCGGATCGTTATGCACTTCGACGATGAGCCCGTCCGCGCCGACCGCGACCGCCGCTTTCGCAAGCGGTTCGACCATCCACCATTTGCCCGATGCGTGGCTTGGATCGACCACAACCGGCAGGTGGCTCAGCTTTTTGACCGCGGGGATCGCGGAAAGGTCGAGCGTGTTGCGGGTGTAGTTCTCGAAGGTGCGGATGCCGCGTTCGCAGAGGATAATCCGCTCGTTGCCGCCTGACATAATATACTCGGCGCTCATCAGCCATTCCTCGATGGTGGCGGAAAGCCCGCGCTTGAGGAGGATCGGCTTGTCGGTGTGGCCGAGCTCCTTTAGGAGCTCGAAGTTCTGCATGTTGCGCGCGCCGACCTGGATGATGTCCACGTCCTTGACGAAAACCTCGATATCATAGGGCGACATGATCTCGGTGACGATCGGCAATCCGGTCTTTTCGCGCGCCTCCATCAGCAGTTCGAGCCCGTCGTATTTGAGCCCCTGGAAAGCGTATGGCGAAGTGCGCGGCTTGAAGGCGCCGCCGCGTAGGAAATTGGCTCCGAGCGCCTTGACCTGTTCGGCAATGCCGCAGATCTGCGCCTCGCTTTCGATCGAGCAGGGGCCCGCGATCACCGCCAGCGGGCTGTCCCCGCCGATCTTCTGGCCGCGCACGTCGATCACGCTCGGTTCGGGATGGAACATCTTATTCGCCTTTTTGAACGGCTCTGCCACGTGCATGACCCGTTCGACGTTGCGGTTGGCTTCGATCCAGGTATCGTCAAGCTTACTGGTATCGCCGACCAGACCCAGGATAATCAGGTTTTTACCGATGACGGGATTTACCTCCACACCTTTTGCAGTGAGCGCGTCGGAGAGCTTTTCAATTTCCTTCTGTTGGGTGCCGGGTTTCATGATTACGATCATCTTTTGTTCCTCCAAATCTGTTTCATGCGCGTGGGCCCCATTTTCGCACATACAAAAAGAGAACCCATTGCGTCAATGAGTTCTCTTACAACAATTTCTGAAAAATCTTTGGAAATTCCAGAACCTACCTGCTCATCAAACACAATCTATTTTCGCAGCAAAAAAAGCCGGTGCTAAAGTAAAAGCCCCAGCTGAAAAAGCCGAAAAATCGATTCTGTTGTGCATTCGGTCTGTTCATGATAAATCTCCGTGAATGGATTTTTGTTATCCTCATTATAGCAAGATTATACAATCTGTCAAGCGTTTTTTTCATTTTTCCTACAAGTTCAACGATCTTTCCCCCTGCGGAACAGCAGCCCAAACAAGCATCCCAACAGGTTTACGGCCGCAAATGCCGGAACATAGATCCATGCGGATTCGTTATAAAAAATCCAGATGGTTGGAAGCATGAACGCCCCGACCAGCACCGGAAAATACCAGCAAAACGGATGTCCGGCTGTGTATAGGAACCCGCCCAAAAAGCAGCAGAGCGGCATAATAAGAAGCAATGCGATGATGAAAAAGCCAGTGCTGCCTCCAAACGGCGGAAGCAGATAAAACGGCAGAACACACAGCAAGAGATATGGGAGCATTTTCATTGGGTAACCTCCTAAAAAATCCCCGTCGACCGGCGGGGATTTTTATTTGTTCTCTGGTTTTACCGGTTGAGTTCGTCCCCAGCAACGCCGGAGTTGTGCGCCGCGATCACCCGGCTGATCTCCGCAAAATCGGAAGCGGGCATGTCGCCCAGGGTGGTATTCTTCACAGCGGACATCGCATTACCATAGTCGACCGCCTGTTGGACACTGTCATATTTGAGCAGGCCGAACAACGCACCCGCGACATACGCGTCGCCGGAACCGATCCGGTCGACCACGTCGATATCCTCGAATGGACGGCCGGTGTAAATTTTATCCTCCGCATGGGAGTAGATAATCGAATTAAACGAATGGCATTTCGGACTTTTAACCTTGCGCTGGGTCGACGCGACGATCCGGCAGCCGAACTGCTCACAGTAACCGCGCATGATCTCCTCCATCGTACCCGAGCGCTGCATCATCCGGCGGCTGGTCTCCTCTGAAACGAACAGGATGTCTATGTACGGCAGGATCTTGCAGATGGTTTTTCGGGCCGTTTCTTCGTCCCAAAGGTTCGCGCGGTAGTTCACATCGAACGAGATCGCCGCACCGTTTTCCTTAAAGCGCCTCACCATCTCGACCGCGGTATCCCGCACCTGGTCGCTCAGCGCGAGTGTGATGCCGCTGGTATGAAAAACGCGGGTACTTTGATAGATTGCCGGATCGATCTCCCCAATCGAAATACTGTTGATCGAAGAATACGCCCGGTCATAGAGAACCGCGGGCTTGCGCGGATAAGCGCCGCTTTCGGAATAATAAATGCCGACGCGGGCGCGCTCGGAGGAATCATAGATAAGATAGTCGTCGCTCACGCCATAGAAACGGATCTTATTTTTGATGAATCGCCCCATGTCATTGTCCGGAATCTTGGTCACAATACCGGTGCGCAGCCCCAGGAGTGAAATGCCCGAAACCACATTGAGCTCGCTGCCGCCCGGCCGCTTCTCCAGAAGCTCCGACTGGCTGAGCCGCTCGAGTCCCGGTGGGGAAAGCCGCAGCATGATCTCACCAAAGCTGATGACGTCAAATTCCCTTTGTTCACCGCCAAAATTCATAGTACACACTCCAATTTCATTCGAAAATCCCTTCGATTTCGAAACTACCCCACTTTAACAAAATTATACCACATTTCGGCCCGCTTGCAAGTGAAAAACAAAAATTCCCGCCCCACGTCAAAAAACGTGAAGCGGAACTGTCAGACATGATGCCCGTTGCGGCGCCCTTTTCCTTTCTGCGGCATTTCACCGGCGCGGCGGACTATTTTGGGGCCGCAGCTTTTTCCTGCGGGTTTTGCCGCGCCGTCTTTTTCCAGAGACAATGCGGCTATCCGGCCTTTTTCTTTTGCGGCAGACGTTTTTTTTGACTCCCTGCCCCCTGAAATCGGCGGCTCCTCAATCGTGTGGGACAAAAGAAGAGCCATCTTTGCTGAAGCCGGGCCAACCATTTCATACAGCACCCCCGACGACAGGATGATGGTAGAAAGCAATGCGCCCGCCCCAGCAGGCAGAATCCGCTGCCCAAGCGCCGCCAATCCAATTGAAACACCTGCCTGCGGCACCAGCGCCAAACCGAGGTAATTGCGAATAACGGCTGAAGCCCCGCTTACAACCGCACCGGCATATGCGCCTACATATTTGCCGATGATCCGCACAAAGAAATAACCGACGCCGATCATCCCGGCAGTGGCCAGCATCGGGACATTGAGGCGCATGCCGGAAAGGACGAAGAACAGCAGCATAATGGGCGGCGAAAAGTGGTTGACCTGCTTAAAGAGATCCTTATCCGCGATCACATTGATATAAACCGTCCCCATCACCATACAGGAAAGCAGCGGTGAAATATCGAGCAGCGTACAGAACCCAGTGAGGCTGAAGATGACCGCATTGATTAAGATGAGCCGGTGCTCACGGGTACGGCGCGCAGATATGATCCAACGCAACAGATAGCCGCAGATAGCCCCAAGCCCGATAGCGAACAGATTGAGCAGGAGCGGCTCCAGAAAGAGCTTCCAATTTAGGCTCCCGGAGCCGGATTCAAGCTCACCCACAATGGCCGCACAGATGGAAAACGCAATCAGCGCAACCGCATCATCAAGCGCAACCACCTGCAGGATGGTGTTTACCAAGTCTCCTTTCGCCCGGTATTGTCGGATGGTCATAATCGTTGAAGCCGGGGCGGTGGCCGAACCGATCGCGCCAAGCAACAACGAAAACGACACCGATAAATGAAAAACAAAAGTCATCATCAATGTGACGGCAAGTGCTGCTGCAAGCGCTTCAAACAGCGTAATCAGGATGACCTGTCTGCCGCTTTTTCTCAGTTCGGAAAGCTTAAAGTATTTGCCCACTCCAAAAGCGATATAGGCCAGCGCGATATCGGTGACAAAATCCATCCCATCGATCATCTCCTGCGGAACCAGACGAAAAACATAAGGTCCGAGCAGAATCCCGGCGACAATGTAAGCCGTCACATCCGGCAACCGCAGCTTCTTGGTGATCCTTGTCACAAGGAATCCAGAAAAAAGGATGATTGCCAGGC
This sequence comes from Anaerotruncus sp. AF02-27, assembly GCF_003465835.1. NCBI lineage: Bacteria > Bacillati > Bacillota > Clostridia > Eubacteriales > Oscillospiraceae > Anaerotruncus > Anaerotruncus sp. AF02-27. The sequence goes on from NZ_QSBX01000021.1 coordinate 25,177, forward strand.
TCAGGATGACAGCTGCGGAATGGTTGGCGGACTGCTCCAGGAAAGTCATTTTCTCACGCCCCTTTCAAATCGCATCTTTTTTAATGATGTTTTATTATAACATTTTTTGAGCATATTTTATATGAATTTTATCTAAACTTTACAAAACAGCCGGAGGCAAACCGCCTCCGGCTGTCAGAAATCCATCTTCTTCCAGATATTTTTCAGACGCACAGCTCCCCCAGCTGCGCTGCGATTTCCGCATAGTCCTTTGTATCGGCCAGCGCCACCAATGTGTCGCTCGCCATAATCACCGTATCTCCGCGCGGAAGCAGCTCGCGGCCGCCGCGCCTCACCGCCACCAACAGGCAGTTATACGGCAGGTCCAGCTCGCTCACCCGCTTGCCGATGATCGCGGAAGCATGCTGCACCACGGCCGTGGTGAGGATTTTTTCACCGGTGTCCTCCGGCTCCTCGATCCCCTGGTTGCGCAGGATATTCTCGAGCAGGCTTTCATAAATCGGCTCGGATTTGAGCAGGTAGGCCACCACATAGGCGATGATTGACACCGCCGCGAGGGAAAGCAGGTGGGAAAGCGAGCCGGTCATCTCCGCAATCAGGATAATCCCGGTCACCGGCGCGCGCACAATGGCGGTGAAATATCCCGCCATTGCCAGGATGATAAAGTTGTTGAGCAATTCCGGATCCACTCCGCAGTACCGGATTGCAAGCAGGCCGAATGCGCCGCCGATATATGCCCCGATGACCAGCAGCGGGAAGAAAATGCCGCCTGGCGCGCCCGAGCCGAAGGACAAAAGCGAGAACAAAAATTTCACCGCGAGCAGCAGCAATACTCCGGAAAGCAGCAAATTGCCCTCGTAAAGGTGCTCGATCATCGCATGCCCGCCTCCGAGCGTAAGCGGCATCGTAAGCCCCAGCACACCCGCCAGCAAAAACGGGATGACCATCCGGAAGCTTTGCGGCAGATGCTTATAAGCCCGCTGAGAAGCCATCGTAGAAGCGTTATAGGCCGCTCCACAGATGCCGATGAGCACCCCCAGCAGAAGCAGCAGCCAATAGTGATCGAGCGGAAGCACCCGGCCGACCGAGAAATGAAAGACCGAATCCAGCCCGAAAACCGTCTTTGACACAAAGTCTGCCGCGACTGCCGCGACCATCACCGAAGTCAGCGCCGCCGCTGAAAAGTTCTTGTGAATCTCCTCAAGCGCGAACAGCACGCCGGCAAGCGGCGCATTGAATGCCGCGGCGAGCCCGGCGCCCGCGCCGCAGATCATCAGGTATTTCTCCTCTGTCTTCACCCGATGCAGCAGACGGGAAATCCCCTTGCCCACCATCGCGCCAAGCTGGACAGACGGCCCCTCGCGCCCAAGCGACAGCCCCCCCAAGATGCAGGCCGTTCCTCCCACTAGTTTCCCCACGATCACTTTGACCCAGTTCTGATGCAGGTATCCTTTCATTTCTCCGCTCACCTGCGGGATGCCGCTGCCCGAAATCATCGGTTCCCAGCGAACCAGTCGCGCCACCAGCAGCGCCACAAAAACAAGCCCCACAAACCATCCCGCGATCATAAGGCCATTTCCCTGCACTGCCGCAAGCATCCAGCGCAGAATTTTTTCCCCGCGGTCGAGCATAATACGGTAAAGGACCGCGATACCGCCGGCCGCAACGCCGACAAGCAGCCCATTCACCACAAGCGCGTACTGCATATATTTTGCATCCTTAATCACGCGCACCGTGTTATTTTCATTTCTAGTCTGCACAAAACACATCTCCCGGAAAATGCATTCCCCGTCCAAAATATCGCCGCTATATGCTTTTGAACGGTTTCTAAACTTATTTTTCAGCTTGGCGCGATTGGCAGCCGCCAATTGCCTGCGCTTATTTTAGCATAAAACCGGCATCAGCAAAAGGGAAATGTTCCAAATGCCAGCTCTTTTGTTATAAATCCCGTGGAAGGGCCGTTTCATGCGTTTTTTACGGATTGACTTTCCAGCATCGCACCCGTTACCATAATATTGTATTGCATGCACGCATTCTGACCAAAAAAGGAGACAAAATATGGAACCCGACGGCAACCTATGGGTCTACATCCTGTTACTGTTTGCCCTGATCCTCACAAACGCTTTCTTTGCCATGAGCGAAATCGCCATCATCAGCCTGAATGACCAGAAAGTCCGGCGAATGGCCGCCGACGGCGATAAAACCGCCGCCATCCTTGCAAAGCTGGTAAGCGAACCGAGCAAGTTTCTGGCCACCATCCAGGTCGGCGTAACCCTCTCCGGCCTGCTCGCTTCGGCGGTCGCGGCCGACACCTTCGCGGAATACATCGTCTACGCCCTGCGCGCCGCGCCGGTCAATCCTGCCGTGGTGCGGGTGGTTTCGCTCGCGGTCATCACAATGGTCCTCTCCTTCTTCACTCTGGTGTTCGGAGAATTGGTTCCCAAGCGTCTCGCGATGACCAGCTATGAAAAGATCTCGTTCACGATTGCCCGGCCGCTCCTGTTCATCTATAAGGTCGAACGTCCGTTTGTGGCGCTGCTCTCCTATTCGACCAACGCGGTGCTGCGTCTGCTCGGCGTCGACCCGCACCAGAAACCGGAGGAAGTCACCGAAGAGGAAATCCGCATGATGGTTGACGCGGGCAATGAATCCGGCACGATTGAAAAACGCGAGCGCGAGATGATCAACAATATTTTTGAGTTCGACGACCGCACGGTCGGGGAAATCATGACCCATCGCACCGAAATGGTCGCCCTCGAACTGCATACCCCGCTTACCGAGGTGATCCGCGCGGCGACTGTGGAGGGGTTCTCCCGCATTCCGGTCTATGCCGGCAAACTCGACGATGTGGTTGGCGTGCTCTATGTCAAGGATCTGCTTGGCCTGGTGATGGAAAACCCGGATGTTCCGTTCTCTCTCGAAAACCACATGCGCAAACCGATCTTCGTCCCGGAAGGCAGCCGCTGCACCGCGTTATTTTCGCGTTTCAATGAAGAAAAGGTGCAGATCGCCATCGTGGTTGACGAATACGGTGGCACTGCCGGCATGGTCACGATGGAGGATCTCATCGAATCGATTGTCGGCAATATTCAGGACGAATACGACGACGAGGAAGAAGAAATCAGCGCGCTGTCCGACGGTTCCTGGTCGATCGACGGAACCGTCCCGCTCGAAGAGGTGGAGGAGCTTTTCCAAATCCACTTTCCCGCCGACGGCGACTACGACACGCTCGGAGGTTACATTATCGATACGCTCGGACATATTCCCGCCGCAGACGAACATCCCTCGGTCACAGTCGGGCTGGTGGAATTCACCGTCGCCGCAATGGATGACCGCCGGATTGAGCGGGTCCTCGCCCGGCCGCTCGCCTGAGCTCGCATCCAGAAACGAAACGGCCGTTCCGGCAATGCCGGAACGGCCGTTTTATTCGGGTTATTTCCAGCGTTTCAGCTGGGGCATAAACTGCCGCATCATCTCACGCGCCTTCCCAGCGGTCATGCCGGGATTGGCCTCCACCATCGGCGGGACACAGATTTCAATCATCTCGTCCAAGGTCACGTCCGCAGTGAACGCGCCGCCTTTGTAACAGTAAATGCAGTATTCCGGATTTTTGCTTCCATCGGCATTGGTGCCGCACAATTCGCTTTCCGGGGTGAGCGGCATGCCGCAGCTCTGGCAAAATGTTTGTTCCACAAATGCCTCCTTACTTTGTTTCGAGAGTCATGGATTTTGCGGTGTCGAATTCCTTCTGGATTTCAGCGGAAGGTTCCGCGGTGAGCTTGGAAACGATGATGATGGCAAGCGAGCTCAGGATAAACGCCGGAAGCAGCTCATAAAGCCCGAAAATTCCGCCGAGCGGGGAAAGCAGAAGCTTCCAGACGAGCACCGTCACGCCGCCCGCAATAACGCCCGCAATTGCACCGGGCAGATTGGTGCGCTTCCAGTAGAGCGAGAAAAGGATCAGCGGGCCGAACGCGCCGCCAAAGCCCGCCCACGCGAACGAAACGATCTTGAAGATCGAGCTGTCCGGGTTGAGCGCAAAAGCACAGGCCGCACCCGCAATAAGGATGATCGAAACATGGGAAACCTTCATGATCTGCTTTTCAGTCGCGTCCTTTTTGATCAGGCCCTGGTAAAAGTTCTGCGCGACCGCCGAAGACGCTGCCAGCAGCTGGCTGTCCGAGGTGGAGATCTGCGCGCCAAGCACGCCGCAGAGCATTACACCCGCGATAATCGGCAGCGCGCCGCCGGTCAGCAGGTTTTTGCACATCATGATAAAGACGCTTTCGGTAGCGCTTCCGGAAAGCGCGTCCGGATAAAGCGTCCGGCCGAGCACACCGATGAGCACCGCCATTGCAAGCGAAAGCACACACCAAGAGGTGCCGATGCGGCGGGACTTTTTCAGTTCGGAAGCATTGCGGATTGCCATGAACCGCACCAGGATGTGCGGCATGCCCATGTAGCCGAGGCCCCATGCCAGCCCGGAAGCGATGGTGATCCAGCTATAGGTGGAAGCGCCGTCCGGCGAATAGGTCGAAAACATCGAAAGATATCCGTCGTACTGGGCCACGTTCGCGGAAATTTCCCCAAAGCCGCCCGCCGTGCCCACTCCGATTCCCACGATGATCATGAGCGCGAAAAACATAACCGTTCCCTGCACAAAGTCGACGTGGCAGACCGCCTTGAAACCGCCGTAGGTGGTGTAAAGAATGATGACCAGCGCGCTCACCAGCATTGAGGGCAGGTACGGGAAATTGAACAGGGTTACAAACACCTTGCCGCAGGCCACAAAGCCCGAAGCGGTGTATACCACGAAGAAGATCACAATGAACAGTGCCGCAACATTCATCAGGATTTTGCGTTTATCGTGGAAACGGTTGGAAAGGTAATCCGGGACGGTGATCGAATTGTTCGCAACCGCCGTATAGTTGCGCAGCGGCAGCGCGATCAGCTTCCAGTTGATATATGTGCCAAGCGCAAGGCCGATGGCGGTCCAGCCGGCGTCCGCAATGCCGGTCGCATACGCAAGGCCCGGTAATCCCATCATGAGCCAGCCGCTCATATCCGAAGCCTCGGCGCTCATCGCGACCACCCAAGGGCCCATGCCGCGCCCGCCCAGATAGAAATCATGGCTTGTTTCATTCTTTTTGCTGAAATAGTTGCCGACGCAGATGATCATAATGAGGTATATAACCATCGCGCCGAGCATCATAATCTGGCTTGTGTTCATTCACTACACTCCTCTTTTTCTCTAAGCTTTGCCGCTGTGCTATAGTAGACACGAAAAAAGTATATCACATCTTTATATGTTTTTCCACAAAATTTTCCGCGTTCCCCATGTTTTCCCCATACATACTGTAAAGCTGGTAATAAATTCCACGTCTCTTCATGAGTTCGTCATGGCTGCCCTGCTCCTCGATGCCGTTTTCGGTCAGCACCAGAATGAGCCGCGCGCCGCGGATGGTGGTCAGCCGGTGAGCGATGGTAAAAGTGGTGCGCCCGCGCGCAAGCTTCTCCAGCGACTGCTGCACAATCCGTTCGCTCTCGTTGTCGAGCGCTGAGGTCGCCTCGTCCAGAATCAGGATCGGCGGATTCTTGAGAAACACCCGCGCGATTGAGATCCGCTGTTTCTGCCCGCCGGAAAGGCGCACGCCGCGCTCGCCCACATAGGTGTCATATCCGTCCTCAAACGAGCTGATGAAATCGTGCGCGCCCGCGAGCTTCGCCGCCGCTACAACTTCCGCATTGGTCGCGCCTGGCTTCCCATAGGCGATGTTCTCAAACACCGTCCCGGCAAAAAGGTAGACATCCTGCTGCACAACGCCAATCTGACCGCGCAGCGAATGGAGCGTGAGTTTTCGGATGTCCTTGCCGTCGATGAGGATACGCCCGCCGGTCACATCGTAAAAACGCGGGATCAGGTTGCAGAGTGTCGATTTGCCACTGCCCGACGGCCCGACCAGCGCGACGCTGTCGCCCGGATGTACAGTGAGACTCAGATCCGAAAGAACCGGATGGTCATCATCCGCATAATGGAAAGAGACATGCTCAAAGGTGATCTCACCTTTGACATCGGTAAGATCCTCGGCGTCCGGCTCGTCCAGGATGTCCACCGGCGCATCCATCACCTCGATAAACCGCTCGATGCCAGTCATGCCGCGCTGGAACTGCTCGGTGAATTCGACAATCCGCCGGATCGAGGTGAGCAGCGTGGTTACGTAAAGCAGGTAGGCCATCAGGTCAGCGGGGGTGATCTGCCCATGGATCATAAAGAGCGCGCCCGCCACCACGACGGTGATATACATCACCCCGTCATAAGCGCGGGTCGTCGACTGGAAACCCGCCATATAGCGGTACATCTCCCGCTTGATATCGAGAAATTTCCCGTTTCCCTCCTCGAATTTCTCCTTTTCGACCTCCTCGTTCGCAAAGGATTTGACCACTCGTACGCCGAGTAGACTGTCCTCTACCTGCGCGTTGATTTCACCGGTCTGATTGCGGCTTTTTTTGAAAGCGCGGCGCATCCGGGTGTTGAAATACATCGAACATACGAGCATCAGCGGGATGATCGAGAAGATGATCAAAGTGAGCCACAGGTTGGTGCGCGCGAGGATCACGAATGAGACAGCTATTTTGAGTCCCGCTATCCAGAATTCTTCCGGGCAGTGGTGTGCGAACTCGGTGACGTCGAACAGATCGCTCGTGATGCGCGCCATCAGCTGACCGATCTTGTTGCTGTCATAAAAGTTGTAGGAAAGCCGCTGCAGATGGGCAAACAGGTCGCTGCGCATGTCAGTTTCGATGTGCGCGCCCATCATATGCCCAATGTTCGCCATGAAATAGTTGGCGGCGGTGTCAATAATCCGTAAAAGGATATAAAGCGCGCCGATCTTTAAAATGATCGCGGTGGTGAGGCTGGCAAGGTCGTTCATCCCGCGTTCGGTGATAAAACGCACCATCAGCGGCAGGACAAGCTCGCACAGGGTGGTGAGCGACGCGCAGAACAAATCGAGCAGCAGAATCCACAGGTATTTTTTAAAGTACGGCGCGAAGCGCCCCAGCAGCACGCTGGTTTTCATGGTACGATCCATTCCTTCTCTTCTCCTCTTTCTCACAGGTCATAGTTAGATTCTAGCACATCTGAACGGGAAAATGAACAGCGATTCCTCCATAAATCCGGCGTTCCCGTCCACAAAACAGAGAAAACCCGGCCCAGGTCTGCAGCCCGGGCCGGGTACCTTCTGTTTTTCATCAAAAACCTGAATCAGCGCTCCGCAAGCGGCACGTATGGGACTTCTTCCTTGACTCCTTTATAAGCGGGACGGATGATCTTCCCGGAATTGCTCAGCTCCTCAATGCGGTGCGCGCTCCAGCCCGCGATGCGCGAAATGGCAAAAATCGGGGTGAAAAGCTCGGTCGGAAGGTTGAGCATGCTGTAAACAAACCCGCTGTAAAAGTCGACGTTGGCCGAAACGCCTTTATAGATGCGGCGCTCCTCCCCGATGACCTTCGGCGCAAGCCGTTCCACCAGCGAATAGAGCGCGAACTCCTTATCGAGCCCTTTTTCCTCCGAAAGGGATTTGACGAAGAATTTAAACACATCGGCACGTGGGTCGGAGAGCGAGTAGACCGCATGCCCCATGCCGTAGATGAGCCCGGCGTGGTCAAACGCCTCTTTATGTAACAGCCGGCGCAGGTAATCCTCCACCGCGTCCTCATCCGCCCAGTCGGAAAGGTTCTGCTTCATGTCGTCGAACATCTTCACGACCTTGATGTTCGCGCCGCCGTGCCGCGGCCCCTTGAGCGAACCGATGGCCGCCGCGACCGCCGAATAGGTATCGGTTCCGGAGGAAGAAACGACATGGGTTGTAAAGGTCGAGTTGTTGCCGCCGCCATGCTCCGCGTGCAGCACAAGCGCCACGTCGAGCACACGCGCCTCCAGCGCGGTATAGGAGCTGTCCGGGCGCAGGATACGCAGGATGTTTTCCGCAGTGGAAAGCTCCGGCAGCGGCGAATGGATGTACAGGCTCTGTCCCTCGTGATAATGGTTGTATGCCTGATAGCCATAAACCGACAGCAGCGGGAACAATGCCACCAACTGCAGGCACTGGCGCAGGACGTTCGGAATCGAAACGTCATCCGCCCGGTCATCATAGGAATACAGGGTGAGCACACTGCGCGCAAGCGTGTTCATCATATCGCGGCTTGGGGCCTTCATAATGATGTCGCGCACAAAACTGGTTGGCAAAGTCCGGTAATTTGCCAAAAGTTCCGTAAACGCCCGCAGTTCCTCCTGTTTGGGCAGGCTCCCGAACAAAAGCAGGTAGACGGACTCTTCAAACCCGAACCGCTTTTCCCGGATGAACCCGTTGACCAGATCCTTGATGTTGACGCCCCGGTAGAACAGCTTTCCCTCGCATGGGATGGTGGCGCCGTTCTCATCGACCGTGCTGGAACAGACCTCCGAAATCTCGGTGAGCCCGGCCATAACGCCTTTGCCGTTAATGTCGCGCAGCCCTCTTTTCACGTCGTACTTTGCATACAGCGCGGGGTCAATCGCACTGCTTTTCCTGCAAAGCTCGCTCAGTTCCAGTATCTGCGGGGTAATCTCCGAATACGGATTAGACGGCATTATACAGCACTCCCTTTCTTTGTTCATCATTTTTTATAAAACTATACATTTTATTATAACAAATTTTATCGGTGGTTTTATGTCTATTCTGTGACCAAACATTGAACGCCCCGCGCCCTATCCGCCATACTTTTCCAGAAATGGTTGCAGATAGGCAGAAAACGCGGACGGAAGCGGATAGTCTTCCGTCAGGCGCTCCGGATCTACCCACACCAGCCCCGCGGATTCGCAGTCCTCCGCGACGGTGATCCGCCATCCGGTCATCCGCCATTCGATGTGCGTGAAAATGTGTTTTGCATCCGGAAGCTGTTCAGCGCGCAGCGGCTCAAATCCCCATTCCCGCGCCTTTGCAATCACGCCGGACTGATCGAGCGTTTCATCCACACCGGGCAGCTCCCACAGCCCAGCCAGCAGTCCGCGCGCCGGGCGTCGTCGGATGGCGATCCGCCCGTCCCGTACCAGCGCCAGAATGGTGCGCGGCTGGATTTTGCGCGGCTTTGCCGCCGCTTTGACCGGCAGTGTGGTCTGGATACCGCGCCGGAATGCTTCACACCCGCTGGAAAGCGGACACCGCGCACAGTCCGGCGGGCCATTCGGGACGCAAACGGTCGCGCCCAGTTCCATGATCGCCTGGTTGAAATCCCCGGGGCAGCTTGCGGGTATAATGGCCGCAAGCCGCTCCTCCATTGCCTTTTTCGTCCTGGGGTCTGCAATGTCGGCGTCATCTGCAGTCAGCCGTGAAACCACCCGCAGGACGTTTCCATCCACCGCCGGCACCGGGATGCCGAACGCGATCGAGGCGACCGCGCCCGCCGTATACGGTCCAATCCCCGGCAGACCGATCAGTTTTTCATAAGAAGCGGGCAGCTGTCCGCCATATTCCGTCACAATCTCTTTTGCCGCCTTTTGCAGGTTGCGGGCGCGGCTGTAATAGCCGAGCCCCTCCCACAGCTTCAGCAGCTGCTGTTCCGGAATTTCCGCAAGCGCCTTCGCATCCGGCAGTGCCGCTGTAAAACGCAGAAAATAGTCCTTTACCGCCTCCACGCGGGTCTGTTGGAGCATGATCTCCGAAATCCATACGCGGTAAGGCGTCACTTCCCGCCGCCAGGGCAGGTCCCGTTTATTCGCCCGGTACCAGGCGGTAAGCGGGTCAATCATCTCTTTCAGGTCCGTCATAGGCTCTTCAGTTTCTCCATCAGTTTTTGATATACCGGCAGCATGTGCCGTTCGGTCACATATTCCGCAAGCTGCGCAAGCAAAATCCATCCGACCGCACTGTTTTCATCCGGTTTCTCAGCCAGCGGCTGATCCTCCGGCGCCTCCAGCAAAAACGAGGCCGTCAGATGCAGGTGCGCGCTGATATACGCGCCATGTTTTCTGTGCGGTGTGACGCCGAGCACATCCAGCCCGGCGATTTCCCGGCAAAGCGGGCGCAGGCGTGTGATCCCGGTTTCCTCTTTCGCCTCGCGCATGGCCACCGCGAGCAGGTCGCAATCCCCGTCCGCATGGCCGCCGGTCCAAGACCAGCTCTGGTAGATATTGTGATAGACCATCAGCGCTTTGTCCCGCTTTTCATTCACCACGAAACCGGAGGCGGTCAAATGTGACGCAGGGCATTCCCGCGCCAGGATCGTATCCGGGAATCGGTCGATCATGCAGAGCATCAGCGCCTGGTCCGCCGTTTCCTGCTCGTTCACCGGCCGGTAAGCCGCAATCGTTTCACGCAGTCCCATTCCCCGCCGCCTCCCGTTCTTCCCCAGTTGAGGGCATCTTTGCCTGGCATTCGCTGCATTCCCGGTCATGGATTGAAAATACTCCGCCGCAAGCCGAGCAGGTAAAGGCATCTTTCTGCCATTTTAGAAAAGCCGCCAGCCCATGTGTTTTTACAAACAGGCTGTTTTTCAGAAGGCTTGTCCCATAGCGTTTGTGATAGCTTTTCTCCAGATTTTTGATCCATTTACAGGGGAAAGCGGGACATTCATAACAATAGGAAAGGCCCTTCTCCTTTACGCAGTCATAAATCCTGCAATTCCGGCAATGTTCCGGTTTCCCATCCTCACCGCGCAGACAGCCCGCGCACGGCTTTTTATGATAACAGTGCTTATAGCAGACCATGCAATTCATTCCGCACGGCGCGAAAAAATCCGCTGTGATCCCTTCCGCAGGCATTTTCATAAGCGCGTCCCTTTCCACCGTTTCAAAGATGCTCTATTTCAGTATAACACATTGCGCCGCCGGCATAAAGCCGGCGGCGCAATTCAAAAAAGGATTCTTTTTGCTATGGTTCCTGCAGCTCCGGCTCCCCGCCAAATTTCATGGCGCAGTCCATGAGCTCGCTGTAGATATCCGCGTCGAGCGAATAGTACCACTGCTGTCCGTCGACAAGCAGATGGGTGATTTTCGTCGTCGTACCGTCCGGGTTTTCAATAAATGCATTCGGATCGACAAACAATTCCCTCTGCATCCCGTCCGGATAGATCAGCGTCAGCAGAGCACCGTCAGTTTCCGCCGCGCCCCCAAGCTTCATATCCTCCTTCACCGGATGGAAGGTGTCGAGCTTCTCCATCACGAAAGATACCGGGGATTTTCCCTCATATTTCTGTTTGAGGGTCAGGGTCGTCTTGGTCATATACTTGCCGTTTCCGATCGAAATTCTGACCGATTTCGGCTTTTTCAGTTCGAGCGTCCCTTCGGGCGCGCCGAGCGAAAACCCGGCGGAAAGGGTAAACGAATATTCCGGTCCGGCAAATTCTTTGCTTACACGGTATTCGCCAGTGGACAGTGGCTGGGCAAAGATGTCGAGCGCGATCTTTTCCTCCACCGACTGACCCGGCGGGATCAGCTGAGCGATATCGGCAAAGGCGGTGTCGTCTTTGAAACGCACCTTGTTCCACTGCCCGTCTTCCTTTTTCTCCAGCGTGAAATAGGTGCCGCTGGAGATTTCCTGCGCGCTGCCGTTGGTAATTTCGAAGGTGATGCTTTTCGCATCGGAGGGATAGCTCTCAGCCGCAGCCTTCATATAAATACTTGTTTCATCCGCGCGGTCGGCCATCACTTCAATCTGCAGCGGGTCCGGCGCACTCGAAGAAGCGGGCGTTTCCGGCAGTTCCTGCGGTTCGGGCGCCGAAGATGGGCCCACGGACGGACCAGCCGGCAGGGGGCCCTGCGCCGCGTCGGTCGAAGCGTCCTGCCGCTCGGGCTGCGAAGCATCCGGACCCTCAGCCGAAGCGGACGGCGGCGGCCCGGACGAAGGTTCCGGAGCGGAAGATGCCGCCAAAGACGAACTGCCCGGGCCCGGGGCCGAAGAAGACGGTCCGGGCGCAGGCTGTGTACATGCGGATAAAAGCAGGAGCAGCGCCAGGGCCGCCCCAAGCTGTTTTTTAAACATCTGGATCCTCCTATCGGTAGCTGGCTACCTCGGTCGGATGGTCATAATGGCTGCTGTAAAGATTGATGATATAGGTCGTTTTGCCATCCAAAGGTTCCTCTGCGATCTCAATGCTGTCAAAATCCTCCTGTTGAACCCAGGGCTGATCCGATTTCTCGTCGAAGGAATCGTCCCGGTAAAAAGTGATCTTGGAACCATCATACGCAAGGCTTCTCAGCCGGATGCCGCCTGTCCCGGTAAAAATGCTGAGCGTGATCTCATCCGGTACCCCGGCGGCAAAATTTTTCATGAATCGGTCGAGTTTGTCAAGATTTCGGTTATCTTCCGGCGCCAGCACCACATCGCCCCTGTCCGCCGCCATGTCGGCGTCAAAGCCGCTGGGCAGGCCTTCCGGTACATTTTTGACACGCACGCTCCCGGCTATCCGCAGCGTCTCTTCACGCGGCAGGTCGCTGGTGAGCATAAAGCAGTACTGGTCGTCGTACCAAAGCACCGTCTGCATCCCAAGATTGCTTAAAAACTGGGCCGGTTCGCCGTTCAGGGTGATCGGCTCCAAGCTCGCGCCCTCGGTGTTGAGCCCGATGGCAATCGAATCGATCCTGTTCTGGTCAAACGAAATCATGTGCTCTTCGCCGTCCTCATAGACGGCATAATTAAAGAAATCACTGTAAGAAAACTGGGTGCAGGTAAACCCGTCCGGAATATCGGTGATCTCGTACGGGATGAACGGGCCTTCCGGCACTTCCCTGCCCGAGGTGTTTTCAAAGGTGATGCGGCTGTGGTCGGGAAATTTTTCCTCCACCATCTGAAAAAATTGTGCGCGCCAAGCCTCCACGCCCATCAGGCAGGCGGAAAGCCCCACAAACGCCACCAGCGCGAGCACCGCCGCGCGGCGGGAAATCCTGCCCAGGCTGCGCTGCCACTGCGGGCGGCGCTGTGAACGCAGCATTTTTTCCATTTTCTTTTCAAAGGTTTCGGAGAACTGGTGTTCCGGCTGCTCTCCAGACGGGAGTTCTTCGAGCATCTGCCCGGCCGCTTTTCTCGCCGCGCGCGCAAATAGTTCGTCATCCATCATCATGGCGCCTTCACACCTCCCATCACCTGTTCAAGTTTCTTCCTGGCCCGCTGAATCCGTTTTTTCACGTTTTCTTCGGATAGCCCGAGCATCTGCGCAATCTCTTTGGTGGAGTAGCCGTTGTCGTACTTAAGCATAAGCACGCCGCGGTAACTCTCCGGCAGGCTGGCAATCAATCCCGCGAGGCGTTCGTAATCGTCCTGCGCTTCGACTGCGCCGGCAGGCGAAAGGTCGCCGGGCGTCCAGTCTTCCAGCTCGTCGAGCGAAAGAACCGCGTGCCGTCTGCGGGAATTGTAGAGATTGATCGCGATGTTTCTAACTATAATAACCACGAAACTTTTGGTTTGGGGACACTCGGCAGAGGTAATTTTATCCATATGGCCAAGGATGCGCAGAAAAGCCTGCTGCACCGCATCCTCTGCGAGCTGTGGGTCATGCAGGATGCTGTTTGCTGTGCGGAACATCATCTGGCGATAGGTGAGATAAAGTGTTTCAAACTTTGACTTGTCCTGATCCTCCTCAAGCAAGGATAGATACACCAGCAAGACCGCCGCACCTCCCGTATGTCATCCGGCCGGATACAACTGGCCTGTTCCCTGTTATTTTATCACACTTTTTCAAAGAAAGGAAGTAGGAAATCTATCCGGCGGGAAATCGCGGTCGCAAACCGGTATAGATTTTTCCATTTTATTATTTATTTGCGACTGTTTTTGTGACTGAAATTTTATTTTTGTGACTGTCAGCACATTTACCAAATCTTTCCGCTAATTTTTTTGTGTACCTGTGCGATTTATGAATAAAAGCGTCGAATTTTGTTGCAATTGCGATAAAACTTTGATAGAATAAATTAGAATTCCTTTCTGGAGGCTGCTATGCTGCACCTGATTCTGGGCGCTTTTTCTTTTCTGATGTTTCTTTGTTATGACCTCAACAACATCACTGCCCGTTCTTTTGCCGGGAAAGCTCTGTTTCCCCTCGCAGCGCTCCTTTTGCTGTATGCAACCATCCAGGCAGCGGTTCTGCCCTCCGACGGTTTTCTGCCGCCCGTTTTTCTGAGGATCCTGTTCTGGGCGCTGGCGGCGGTTTTTCTGTTGTTGCTCGCGTATACGCTGCTCATTGTGATGGTCCTGCCGGTGCCGGCGGACCCCACGCGGCCGCCTGCGGTTTATGACCGCGGCGTCTATGCGCTCTGCCGGCACCCAGGCGTCCTGTGGTTCGCGGGCGCTTATTTCTCCGCATGGCTCGCCATGGGTAAAAACAGCCTGCTGGCTGCGGCGTTCCTTTTTTCCCTGCTCAACCTCCTGTATGTCGTAATACAGGACCGGTTCATTTTCCCGCGCCAGTTTCCCGAATATCCGGCCTACCAGGCTTCCGTCCCGTTTTTGATTCCGAACTTTGAGAGTGTGAAACGTTGCCTTGAGACGCTGAAGGCGTCAGAGGAGTTTTAAGATGAACTTTGAGGAGAAGCTCAAAAAACAGCAGTTTGATCTGCTCTGGCAGGAGTATTGCGGCTTTTTGGACCTGGATCTCCCCTCCTATATGGAGATCCAGAAACGTCTGATGCTTGAGCAGATTCAAATGTGGTGCAACTGCGAGCTGGGGAGACGTATCCTTCCCGGCTTGCCGCCGCATACCATCGATGAGTTTCGCGCGCGCGTACCGCTGACCGATTATGCGGATTACGCCGACGTCCTGCTCCAGAAACGCGGCGACATGCTCCCGGACGACCCGGTCATCTGGATTCAGACCACCTGGGAAAGCGGCAAACATCCGGTCAAGCTCGCTCCTTACACCAAGAGCATGCTCGACGTCTATAAAAACAATGTCATCTCCTGCCTCGTGCTGTCCACCAGCAACGAGCGCGGGAAATTCAATGTGGGCCATAACGACAAAATGCTCTATGGCCTTGCGCCGCTGCCCTACGCCACCGGCATCCTGCCGCTCATCCTGGGAGATGAGATGAGCATGGAGTTTCTGCCGCCGGTCAAGGTTGCGGAGAAGATGTCCTTCTCCCAGCGCAACAAGCTCGGCTTCAAGCTCGGTTTCCAAAAAGGGATCGACATCTTTTTCGGCCTGAGCAGCGTGGCCTATTACATCAGCAGCAGCTTCGGGGATATGATCTCCTCCAAGGGGGCTTCCGGCGCTGCACATGACGGCGGTCATTCGCTCCGCTTCTCTCCGAAGATGATCTACCGTTACCTTTCCGCCCGCTACCACAGCAAAAAGAACGGCACGCCGATCATGCCCAAGGACGTTTTCCGCCTCAAGGGCTTCGTCTGTGCGGGCACCGACAGCAGCCACTATAAGCGCGCGCTCGAGGAATTCTGGGGCGTGCGGCCACTGGAAATCATGGCGGGGACCGAGCCCACCTGCATCGGCTGTGAAAGCTGGGAGAAAAACGGGCTTTACCTCTTCCCGGACGCCTGTTTCTATGAATTCATCCCGGAAAACGAGATGCTGCGCAACTTTACGGACCCCTCTTACAAACCCAAGACCTATCTCATGGACGAGCTGGTCCCGAACCAGAACTACGAGCTGGTCATCAGTGTCTTTAAGGGCGGCGCCTTCATGCGTTACCGTGTGGGCGACGTTTACCGGTGCCTCGGGATGGGCAGCCAATCCTCCGGTATCCGCCTGCCGCGGTTCGCTTATGTCGACCGGGTCCCCACTGTCATCGATATCGGTGGCTTCACCCGCATCACCGAGGCCTCCATCGAGGAGGTCATCCGGCTTTCAAAGCTCGGGATCGCCGAATGGTTCGCCCTCAAAGAATACAACGAGGAGGGCCGGCCGTATCTGCATATGTACGTTGAAATGAGCCAGGAGGCGGTCGAATCGAGCGCGCTCTCCCGCCAGGTGCTGGAGGAGCATCTGAGCGTCTACTTCACCTATTTCGACAGCGATTACCACGACCTGAAACGGCTGCTCGGCATCGATCCGCTCAAGATCACCTTCCTGAAATCCGGAACGGTCGCCGCCTATCGGAAAGCCACCGGGCACACGATCCGACGGATCAACCCGTCCTCCTATGATATGCTCGAACTGCTGCGTTTCCAGGAACGCGACCTCTCGCTGGAAGGGGGCTGCGTCTACTTATGATCTTTGTAGCAGTCCCGCTGACCGCCCTTTCCTGCTATCTGTTTTTGCTGCTTGCCTTCCTGGCCGCAAAGAAAAACAAGGTGATCTATTCGTTCATCGCGCTGCTGATCATCTTCATCATGTGGACCGGTGGCTCTTTCTTCATGCGCATGCAGCTCTATCCCGGCGTCCCGTTCTGGTGCCAGGTTTCAAACCTCGGCATGTTCTGCATCCCGCTTTTCTACTACAATTTCATGTGTGATTTCCTTGGTTACAAGGGGTATTTCCTGCGCGGCGCCTGGACGGCGGGCACGGCGATCATCCTCATCATGAGCCTATGCGATGTGTTCATCACCAACCCGCAGGTTCTGGACATCGGTGACGGGCAGGCCAGCTTTATCTACGACATGAGCCCGCTGGTTGCGATCCCGGTCTTTTTCTGCATGGCGGTGGTGCTCTCGATCATCCTGATGGTGGTCAAGGACATCAAAAAGAACGGCACAGCCTCCACCAGAATCACGCCGGTGCTGATCGGGCTGGCAATCCTCTTTTTCGGCAACATCGCGGCCTCCTTCCCATTCATCGGCCGTTTTCCCGGCGATACCCTCTCCGGCATCATCAATGCCGGTTTCATGTTCTACGCGCTCTATAAGCGCAGGCTGTTCAAATTGACCCTGCTTGTCTCGCGCGGCACCACCTATCTGCTCGCCGCGATCTTCTCCTCTCTGCTCTTCATCAACATGGTGCGGCCGCTGGAGGATTTCATCCGGCGTTTCTTCCCGCAGTTCTCCGATTCGACCACGCTGGTCATCGCAATTGTCTTTGCGGTGCTCACCTTCACCATGTATAAACTGATGAAAACACTGCTCGACAACCTCTTCATCAAGGAGGAGGCCGCCCGCACCCAGCAGCTGCGCGATTTCTCCACGAATATTTCCAAAAGCCTGAATCTGGATGACATTCTCGACCAGCTTGTCACCGTCGTCAAGAGCGCGGTCGACGTGGAAAAGGTCTATGTCTGTCTTGCGGATGACAAAACCCAGTTTTACCGGACAATGGCGTCAGCCAGTCCGCTCGACTCCCACAGCTTTGCAATCTCGTTTACCAACCCCTGCGTGCGGTGGATGCGCGAGCAGGAAAACTGTCTCATCCTCAAGGAATTTTCCCGCACCGTACCGTATAAATCGATGTGGGAAAGCGAGAAGCGGCAGCTGCGCGATCTGGACATCGAATGTCTCGTACCGCTCGTCTGCGACGAGGAGCTGGTCGGCATCCTGTGCCTTGCCAAAAAGTATAAGCACGACAATTACACCTTTGACGACGTAACCTTCCTGGAATCGGTCAACTCGATCGTTTCCATCGCCATAAAAAACGCGAAGCTCTATGAAAAAGCTTACTATGAATCCCGCATCGACAATCTCACCGGGCTTCTGAACCGCAAATTCTTCTACGAAAAACTGGACGAGGAGTTCGAACGCTGCCGTGACCGTTCGCTTGCGCTCGTGATCCTCAATGTCGACGATTTCAAGCTCTATAACCAGCTTTACGGCAATATGGAGGGCGACCTCGCACTGCAGAGTATCGCGCGGATCATCACTGCCTGTGTCGGGCAGAATGGTATTCCCGCCCGGTACGGCGGCAAGGAATTTGCCATCATCCTGCCCTGTTACGACGCGATGGCGGCCTATAACCTCGCCTGTACGATCAAGCAACAGATCATTGATATGAATAAGCATGCCAAAGGAGCCGCGCTGCGGGCGCTTACCCTCTCCGGCGGCGTCTGCGCTTATCCTTATGCCGCGTCGAATGTCAAACAGCTGGTCGGCAATGCCGATATGGCGGTATTCAACGCCAAACGCAGCGGGAAAAACAAGATCATCATCTATTCGCTTCAGAAAAAGGGCGAGCTGATCGATGTGAAAGATTCCCCTGTGGCAACAGGCGTCTACGCCGAATATGCCTCCACGATCTACGCGCTGACCGCCGCGATTGACGCCAAGGACCATTACACCTTCAGCCACTCGCAGAATGTGGCGGAATATTCCACCGCTTTGGCGGTTGCGCTGAACCTCAACAAGGACCACATCGAAATCATCCGTGAGGCCGCTTTGCTGCACGACATCGGCAAAATCGGCATCCCGGAGGAGATCCTCAACAAACCTGGCAGGCTGACCCGGGAGGAATTTGAAACGATGAAAACCCATGTGGAGCATTCGATCGCCATGATCCGCCACCTGCCCTCGCTTGATTACGTCATCCCGGCCGTCATCGGCCACCACGAACGCTGGGACGGCAAAGGCTACCCGCGCGGCATCTCCGGGGAGGATATCCCCATCGCGGCCCGCTGCCTTGCAATCGCCGATTCGTTCGACGCAATGACCTCCAAACGTTCCTATAAGCAGGCTCTTCCGGTCGATTTCGCCATTAAGGAGATCGAAGATCAGGCCGGGCGCCAGTTCGACCCAAGGCTTGCGAAGGTCTTTGTGGAAGAGGTTCGCGCGGGTAGGATTCAGGTGCATCCTTATGTAACAGAAAATAGCTGAAACTTATAAAAGAATGCGGCCGGTTTCAACCGGCCGCATTCTTTTTATACTTTTCTATCGCAGTGCAAAATAGGGACTCTCGATGACTGATTTCATCTGGCATAAGCAAAACGGGTGCCCGGCGGGATCAAACATCACCCTCCAGTCATCGGAGAACTGCTTGTCCGCCACCTTCGCCCCACAATCGACCGCATGCTGGACGGCTTTTTCCAGATCGTTCACAGCAAAATCCATATGCGCCATCTGCTGCTGCGCTTGCGGCTCCTGCGGCCATACGGGCGGTTCATACGTGGGGTTTCGCTGGAACAGGATGCCGGGATATTCCCCCTGATTGGTTCCCGGAGCGCCCAGGCACGCCCATTCTTCATTGGAAAACGGGATTTCCCAATGAAGCAGCGCCGCATAGAATGCCGCCAGTTCCTGTGGATTTTTGCAATCCACCGTAAATGCGTACAGTTTAATTTTCAGCGCGTCCTCCATCACACCATTACCTCCCGATATGGATTGTTTACCGGGCGCTTTTCCAGGCGTCTTTTGTCAAGCAGGAAATATGTTCTGTCCGGATATCCCCCATCAGCTCACATGCGATTTCCTTATTTGTGTGATGATAGACGAATCCACATTTTTCCTGCACACGGCGGGATTTTTCGTTGCCGTCAAAATAGCCGCACCAGATTTTTTCCAGGTGCAAATTCTCAAAACCGTGCCGCAGCAGCTCCCGCGCCGCTTCGGGGATGAGCCCCTTTCCCCAATACGGCACCCCGATCCAATAACCGAGTTCCCCCTCGTTTTCGCCAATTTGAAAGTTGCTTGCCTTCCCGATCATAAGTCCGGCACTTCCCACGGGCTGTCCGGTTTCTTTGAGCACAACCGCATAAGTCTCGGGCGCGGACAGCACGGTCCTTATGATCCCGCGGCTGTCTTCCACACTTGTATGCGGCGGCCAGCCTGCGGCCGGGCCCACCAGGGGATCTTTTGCATATGCAAATAAATCTTCCGCATCCGTGTCCCGCCATGGACGCAAAATCAACCGGCGCGTTTCCAGATTCATGACGTATTCCTTCTCCCCAATATCATTTTATCCGCGTACGGTGTTGTAGATACTGATAAACCCAATGATGGTGACAATTGTTATCATCACCGGAGTGATAATCCGCACACACCAGAGCCAGGCCTTTTTCAGCTTGAAGCTGATGCCGTCCGATTCGATATGGGCGATGAGTTTTCCGGGGCCCCAGAACCAGCCGATGTAAACACACATCGCGATACCGCCCAGCGGCATAAGGATGTTGTCGGTGAGCATCCCCATGAAATCGAAGAAGGAATAGTTCAGAATGGTGAAATCAGCAAGGACTCCATAGGAGAGCGCGCTCGGCACACCGGCCAGGAATACCAGCAGCCCCAGAACCAGCACCGACTTTTTACGGCTCCAGTGCAGGTCGTCCATCGTGAAGGAAATCACACATTCGAGCAGCGCGATCGCGGAGGTCAATGCCGCGAAGAATAGCAGGATGAAGAAGAGCAGCGCGAAGAAAAGCCCCCCGTACAGTTCCTGGAAAACCTTCGGGAGCGTCCCAAAGATGAGACTTGGCCCCTGCGCCGGCTCAAGTCCGAACGAAAAAACCGCCGGAAAGATCGCCAGGCCCGCAAGCACCGCCACCGCTGTGTCAAGCCCAGCCACTGTCAGACAGCTTTTGGGGATGTCCGCATGGCGGCCGAGATAGCTGCCATAGGTGATCGTGATGCCCATACAGAGCGAAAGCGAATAGAACACCTGTCCCAGCGCAGCCGCCAGCGATGCAAAGCTGAACTTGGAGCCGGTCGCGGAAAAGATAAACCGCAGCCCGTCCCCCGCGCCCGGCAGGGTCACCGAGCGCACAATGATAATGACCAGAATGATGAAAAGCGCCGGCATCATGATGGTGGACGCCTTTTCAATGCCATGAGTGCCCTTATAGCAGATGATGCAGGTGGCAAGCATGAATACCAAATGCCATACCACTGGCTGCACCGGTTCGGCAATATAGGCCGCAAAATCCACCGGCGCGGCAAAGGTGGTCGCATAGGAAGCGATATATTTGAGAATCCAGCCGCCGATCACACTATAATAAGAGAGGATGATAAAGGCGGAAAGCACCCCCATCACCCCGATGAAGGTGGTTTTGCGGTTGATGGTACGGTAGGCGTCCACCGGGTTGCGCTGGGTATACCTGCCGATGGACATCTCGGTGATCATCACCGGGAGCCCCAGCAGCACCACAAACACCAGATAAGCCGCTAAAAACTGGAATCCCCCGTTCTTTCCCATCAGGTATGGGAACTTCCACAGGTTTCCCAGCCCGACCGCCGCGCCCGCCGTCGCAAGGATAAATCCCAGCCTGGACGCCCATTGATTTCGTTTCTTATGACTTGACAAATCCATTCACCCCGTCGATTCTTTTCTTGTATTGGGAATTCGTTCTATATTCTTCACGCTTTTGCGCAATTTATCATTTCTTCCGCCGCGCAAGGCGTGTTCCATCGTTTTTATTCGGCTTTTCGCCGCGGTATAAACAGGCAGGCCCCC
>NZ_QSBX01000021.1:46541-54087 GCF_003465835.1 Anaerotruncus sp. AF02-27
CCCTCCGCGCAGTAAACCGCGCCAGCCGGGTTATGCGCCAGCACCCGGTCTTTGGTGATCAGGGTGGTGACCATTGCATCCGAATATTTATAAAAGAGCGAGTCATGCCCAACACACAGTCCTACCACGATGTTGAGCTGGGTCTTTTGCTCATTGAGAAGCGCCGCCTGCGCAATCGGGTTGCACATCGGCTCGAATCCCTCCCCCAGTTTCTGTACAATTCCGGCCTGTTCCTTCGGGATTCCACCGGTTTTGCAGATGACCGATACGACCGTAAATCCATTTTGCCGCAAAACCCGGCTGATCACTTTCGCCTCCCACCGAAGCCCGCGGCAGAACGCCAGCCCAAGTTTCTGATAACCCATATTGCGGCAGAATTCCATAATCTCCTGCATCCGAGTCCACTGGCCATAACCGATCGCTTCGATCTCGGACGCTTTGATATAAAATTCATGCTGCTCCGGCTTTTCATATTCCCTGAAAGTCTCGGCAAAGAACCCGTCCTCCCTGCGCATCGGACAATTCTTAGGCAGATTGTCCCGATTTTCTTCATTGCAGGCATGGACGGCGCATTCCGCGCAGGTGTACATAACTTCACTTCCCTCCAAGTTTTGTCCGGATGGGCCGGCGCCCGTCCGCCGTATCCGGTTTTATACGGCTACAATTCCGCTTCCATTTCCTTGAGCGGGATGCCTTTTTTCGTTTTCCAGGCAACTCTGCCATTGATGTTATATCCCACAACAACAGTGGCCGCCAAGGTTGGGCTGCTGAACGCCCAGTCCTGTGTAAAGACGTTCTGTTCGTCAATGATCCCCTTTTCGACCAGCATCCTGCGCCGATTGACGGTTGACGGAGAAAGGGATGGCTGTACAGCTTCGGCAATCTTTGACCCTTTCAATACGACAAAGCCATCCGAACTCATCTTTCCGCTGGCATTGGCCCCGGTGCGCTCGTGCAAATAAAACACAGCGGTGCCCTTTCCATGTGAAGTGCCGCGCGAAGGCTCCAGAACCTTATGCCCCAAAACGCTTAGGATCAGCCGCATATTGTCAATAAACTCATCCATTTCCGCGCGATCCATCTCCGATATGGACGATTCCGTCGGCGTATTGGTATTCAGGATTTCATATTTATTGGCCTCTTTCGCAAGGAGATAGAGGTGGTATTCAAGATATTTGACATGCGCTTTAGGTCAGTTTACAAGGAACTACACGCAGACCACGAAACGGGGGCTGCTGACAACAAATAAAGGCTGAGTATCAAGCACCGGGAAAGTGCGGGATATTCAGCCTGTTTTGTTGTCAGGGGTTTCCAAAGGGGCTTGCCCCTTGGCACACGACTTTGCTCGCAAAGTGTAGTGTGTTATACGCTCTGTCGGCGTTGCCGTGAAAATGCCGTTGCCGCCGGAGAGGGCAAGGGCATTTGAAGCGGCAGGAAAGCAGGGCTGTGATTGCGTGGCGTGGAGCCGCAAACGCAGGACTGGTTTTATCAGCAGACAGGGCGTATATGAAAGCCCCCGTTCCTCGTCCCACGCCGGACTTCGGGACAAAATGTCCCGAACTTGTGGACACACTCACGAAAAAACAGACGGATTTTTCTCTCAAAATTGAAATGGGCGGGAAGCCGTTTTAGGGCTTTGCTATTTCCCCGATAAACTTGAAGTTGTACTTATGCACAGGCAATCAAGCATCCCGTTTAATCAAAGCGGCATCGGAGTCCGGGCAATCACAATGACTGCCAAAACAGCGCCCGCAAACGCTGCTGCGCCGATAACTGCCGCCGTTTTTTTGCTGAGGTTCTTCTTTACTGCCTTACAGATTAGCATGGCGCAAACCACGCAAACAGCCGCAACCGCAAGCGCAATAACCAGCGTCTCCCATAACCATGAAAGTTCGTATAATATTCTCATTCGCTCACCATACCTTTCTCTTGCAAACTGGAAGTTACTTTTTCATATACACGCCTTTGCCAAATCCCGATTTATCCCTTTACTTTCTCCCCCGCTGCGGTTTTGGGTTTTTCAGCAAGTCCGACTTCTGCGCAATCCTTTTCAGCCACTTTCTTTCTTCCTCCGACAGCTTCCCATAGTTCAGCTTGAGCCGTTTACAGATAAACGCCATCGCCGCCTGTTCCGGGTCGCTGCCCGGAGTGGACGCTGCTTCTGCGGCTTGCAAAAAATCTTCCAGAGGATTGTCCTCCGGGACGCTGAAAAAATCGTCCTTATGGGCTTCCCGCAGGTCAAGGGCTATGCCGTTTATGTCCTGCTGTATTACATAGCGGCAAAAGCTGTCATCGTCAATATGGGCGGCGATAAGCTGCCTTAGCTGCGGGTCGGACAAGCCGGGATTGTGCTGCTTCATAATGGTTGCGCTCATAATATCCACAATGGCATTTGCGCTCTGTACCTGCTTGACTGCCGTTCCGTTCACATAGATTTCAAGGTCAGCCATGAGCCGGGGGAAATCCGGGTGTACCGCCAGTTCACACAAGAGGAAATTATCCACCAGCCCGCTTTTCAACAGTTCAATCATATCATCACTCACACGCAGGTCTGCAAGATCGGCGTTTGGGTGATTTTTTGTTTCGGACAGCCCCAGCAGGTAATCGGCGGTCACGCTGTAAAACTTCGCCAGCTTGATAAGGGCATAGTGGCTGATGTCCTTAAAATCCTCCGCTTCATAACTGCCCAGCGCAGACTTGGAGAGGTGGGTCTGCTCCGCAAGCTGTTCCAGCGTCAGCCCACGCTCTACACGCAGGTCTTTTAGGCGCTCTTGAATGGTTAAAGCCATATTTTGTTCCTCATTATATTGCCGTTATCATATTTTCTAACTTAAATCTTTCGAGCTGCGGAATGTTCTTGGCAGAAATATTTAGGCCATATTCTGGTTTCGACTTTTTACCCTCGTATGAATGGTAAACAAAAGTATTACTACTGTCGTTATCCCATGTGGTCGCAGGAATTAAATATTCTATGGGGTGTTCGCCATCATTTAGCAAAAGCAAGAACAAGTAAAGTGATTGGTCTGAAATATCAAAATATTCCTCCCGCATAAAAACATAGCCTGTTCCTTTGCGAATGGCTTTAACTTGAAACTTCAAAAATCCTCTCTTGCTTTCTGCAATAAAATCTATTCCATGGTCATCAACCTCGGAAGTATAAATGCTCACTCCATAAGAGGCTAATGACATTTTTGCGTAGTATTCACAGAACGTCCCCAGCTTTTGCCGGGTGAGGTCACTTCTTGACCAATTTAGGTTATACATTTCATTTCCACCTCCTGCTACATTTCTCTTTTTCATTCTACCACAATTCCGAGAGCGTGGAAATAGGCAGTTTTTTTGGCGGATTTCCTACCTCTTGGATATACGGGACGAACGGTCATTTAGGTGTAGACTTAGGGTAGTTCATCGATGGACAGCACCTTGAAAACCGAATGACCGTCCGAAAAGAAATACCCCGGCCGGGGAAGCACCGCAAGGAGACGGACTTCTGGACACTTTGTCCAGAGGTCACTTCGGGACAAGTGTCCAGAAGCTGCGGGGAGCGTGCCAACGCCGGAACACGCCGCAGGAATGGGGCAGGAAGCCTTTTCGGGGCGAACGGCAAAAGCGAAAAATGGAGGGAACGCATGAGAGATAACCCCTATAAAGACTTGCCACCGCTGGAACGCAGGCCGGACGGTTCCCTTTACCGCATGACCCCAGCGCAGCGGAAACAGGCAAACGCCCTGATCCGCCGGGAGTGCTGCTGTTATGAGGACGGGAACTGTATGTTCCTTGACGATGGGGACACCTGCACCTGTCCGCAGACGGTTTCTTTCTCGGTCTGCTGTAAGTGGTTCCGCTGGGCGGTTTTGCCGCTGGACAAGACGCTGGAAGCGGAGATTTTCCGGGATAAGGACTTGAAACGCTGTGCGGTCTGCGGCGGTGTGTTCGTCCCTAAATCCAACCGGGCAAAGTACTGCCCCGACTGCGCCGCCAGAGTTCACAGGCGGCAGAAAACAGAAAGTGAACGGAAAAGGAGGTCTACTGTGGACAGTTAGGGGCTGAAAAGTCCTTGATTTTCAAGGCTTTGCAAGCACAGAACAGGGGCAGGCAATAGAAACTACCGTCTGCCCCCGGAAACAGGCTTCTAACCGTCCACAAAACACGATATGGCAAACACCATTTATATCCATCAGCCGGAAAAGGCGGTCAGCTTTACCCGGCTTCCCAATTTCCTTTTTGAAGCCCCCACATTCACACCCCTGTCCAACGAAGCAAAGGTTCTGTACGCCTTTATCCTGCGCCGGACAGACCTATCCCGAAAAAACGGCTGGGCAGATGAATACGGGCGGATTTACCTCTACTATCCCATTAACGAGGTAGTGGAGCTGCTCCACTGCGGGCGGCAGAAAGCGGTCAATACCCTGCGGGAGCTACAATATGCCGGACTGGTGGAAATCCAGAAGCAGGGCTGTGGAAAACCCAACCGCATTTATCCAAAATCCTATGAAGCGGTTTCAAACACCGACTTCAAGAAATCCGGTTATGGAACGCCGGAGGACTGAAAACCGCACTCATAGAGTACGATAATCAATCCTCTTGAAGTACGAAAACCGGACGGTATATAGAAATACAGAGATTAAAACGATTTTATTTATATCTATTCCATTCCAATCCTATCAGAGATAGTTTCGGCGGGATTTTCCCTGTGGAAAACCCGCTGGAAAAGAATGGAACGAGGAAAGGAGCAGAATGGCACAACACGCAATCTTGCGGTTTGAGAAACACAAGGGCAACCCGGCAAGGCCGCTGGAAGCCCATCACGAACGGCAAAAGGAACAGTACGCCAGCAATCCCGACATTGACACCAGCCGGAGCAAATACAACTTCCACATTGTTAAGCCGGAGAGCAGGTACTACCACTTTATACAGAACCGTATTGAACAAGCTGGCTGCCGCACCCGTAAGGATAGTACCCGGTTTGTGGATACGCTGATTACCGCCAGCCCGGAGTTTTTCAAGAAGAAGCCCCCAAAGGAGATACAGGAATTTTTCCATAGGGCGGCTGATTTCTTAATCGGGCGGGTAGGCCGGGAAAATATCGTATCGGCAGTGGTACACATGGACGAGAAAACACCCCACCTGCATTTGGTCTTTGTCCCTCTGACAGAGGACAACCGCCTGTGCGCTAAGGAGATTATCGGCAACAGAGCCAATCTCTCAAAATGGCAGGACGATTTTCACGCCTATATGGTGGAGAAATATCCCGACTTGGAGCGTGGGGAAAGTGCCAGCAAGACAGGCAGGAAGCATATCCCCACCCGTCTGTTCAAGCAGGCGGTCAATCTATCCAAACAGGCAAGAGCCATTGAAGCCACGCTGGACGGCATTAACCCGCTGAATGCCGGAAAGAAAAAAGAGGAAGCCCTCTCCATGCTGAAAAAGTGGTTCCCACAGATGGGGAATTTCTCCGGGCAGTTGAAAAAATACAAGGTCACAATCAATGACCTGTTAGCGGAAAATGAAAAGCTGGAAGCAAGGGCAAAAGCCAGTGAAAAAGGCAAGATGAAAGATGCGATGGAACGGGCAAAGCTGAAAAGCGAACTGGACAATTTACAGCGGCTGGTTGACCGTATCCCGCCGGATATACTGGCGGAACTGAAACGGCAGCAGCGGCAGCATGGAAAGGAAAGGTGATTTTATAAGTACCACTATCAGATACAAAAAGGAAACGGAAGTCGTGACTTTTCAAGGCAGGGAAATCACGCTGGAAAACCTCTCCCCGGTGTTCACGCCGGAGCAGGAAGCGGCAAAACGCCGGGAACTGGAACAGCAACTTTATGAGGTGTTCCGCAAGTATGCCGACAAACGGCAGAGTGAGGAAGCCGGGGCATAAGGTTTTCCAAAGCCATCGTTGATTTGCGGGGCTGCTGACGGTATAATAAAGGTGTCAGCAGCTCCGTTTCTTTTTTAAGAAAAGGAGCGACAATATGAATAATCGAATAGACGCAATCTATGCAAGGCAATCGGTAGACAAAAAGGACAGCATTTCCATTGAAAGCCAGATTGAATTTTGCAAATACGAGTTGAAAGGCGGTAACTGCAAGGAATACACAGACAAGGGGTACAGCGGCAAGAACACAGACCGTCCGAAGTTTCAAGAACTGGTGCGGGACATCAAGCGGGGCTTGATTGCAAAAGTCGTGGTTTACAAACTCGACCGTATCAGCCGTTCCATTCTGGACTTTGCCAACATGATGGAGCTGTTCCAGCAGTACAATGTGGAGTTTGTGTCCTCTACGGAAAAGTTTGATACCTCCACCCCGATGGGGCGGGCTATGTTGAATATCTGTATTGTGTTCGCCCAGTTGGAACGGGAAACGATACAGAAGCGGGTAACGGACGCATACTATTCCCGCAGTCAGCGGGGCTTCAAAATGGGCGGCAAGGCTCCTTACGGCTTCCACACCGAGCCTATCAAAATGGATGGTATCAATACAAAAAAGCTGGTGGTAAATCCAGACGAAGCGGCAAATATCCGGCTGATGTTTGAGATGTATGCTCAGCCCACAACCTCCTACGGGGACATTACCCGGTACTTTGCCGAACAGGGGATTTTATTCAACGGCAAAGAGCTGATACGCCCCACGCTGGCGCAGATGTTACGCAATCCTGTCTATGTGCAGGCAGACCTTGATGTGTACGAATTTTTCAAAAGTCAAGGGACGGTCATTGTCAATGACGCTGCCGATTTTACTGGCATGAACGGCTGCTATCTGTATCAAGGGCGAGATGTGAAGCCCAGCAAAAAGAACGACTTGAAAGACCAAATGCTGGTACTGGCTCCCCATGAGGGCATTGTTCCCTCCGACATCTGGCTGACCTGCCGCAAGAAGCTGATGAACAACATGAAAATCCAGTCTGCCCGAAAAGCTACCCATACATGGCTGGCGGGAAAAATCAAGTGCGGGAACTGCGGGTATGCCCTTATGAGTATCTTCAATCCCTCCGGCAAGCAATACCTTCGCTGTACGAAACGGCTGGATAACAAGAGTTGTCCGGGGTGCGGGAAAATCATTACTTCGGAACTGGAAGCGGTTGTTTATCAGCAGATGATAAAGAAACTGGCAAGCTACAAGACGCTGACAGGCAGAAAGAAAGCGGCAAAGGCAAACCCTAAAATTGCCGCCCTGCAAGTGGAACTTCTCCATGTGGACAGCGAGATTGAAAAGCTGGTGGACAGTCTGACGGGTGCAAACAATGTTCTGCTCTCCTATGTGAATGTGAAGATAGCGGAACTGGACGGGCGCAAACAGGAACTTGTGAAGCAGATAGCCGAGTTGACGGTGGAAGCCATCAGCCCGGAACAGGTCAATCAGATTTCCGGCTACCTCGACACATGGGACAATGTATCCTTTGACGACAAGCGGCGGGTGGTGGATTTGATGATTACCACCGTTGCCGCTACAAGCGACAGCTTGAACATCACATGGAAAATCTGATGGGTGGAACCCCTCCCGTCAGATACCTACCCTGTGTAGTCCCTTGTAAACTGTACTTT
>NZ_QSBX01000022.1:0-50032 GCF_003465835.1 Anaerotruncus sp. AF02-27
TTGATATTTGCAGGGGAACGCTGTAAAATAATAACAATGTATTTCGCAAAATCAAAGTTTAGCGAAATTCAGGTGATCCAAGCCCTGCCTTCTTGTCCGCTTGATCTTTACCGAAAGATCAGCTAGAATAAAGTTGCAGAAAGCCGTTGAACGCGTGTCCGCGGATTTTACAAAGCGACAGAAAGGATGTTTCCGAATGATTTATGACAAACTTTGCAATGTCCGGCATTATCTTGGCCTGAGCGCTGAAATGGATCAGGCTCTGCAATTCATCGCTTCCAACGATCTAAATACCTTCGCCCCCGGAAGCCATGAGATCGGAAACGGCATCTATTTCGATGTCGTCAATGACAAAACCAAACTCCGAGATGCCTGCCGCTGGGAAGCTCACCAAAAATATACGGATATTCAAATTTTGTTGGAGGGCACCGACCGCATGGGCAGCCAGCCGGTCCGCGACCTGGAAATTGAAACGGCATACGTTCCTGATATCGCCTTTTACCGGGACAACGGCCGCGGTTTATTTGTCGATGTCCGGCCCGGCTATTTCACAGTCTTTTTCCCTTGGGACGCGCATATGCCGCTGATTAGCCAAGGCGACCCGGCCCCGGTAAAAAAGATCATCTTTAAAGTCCCCGTCGAATAATCCGCTTGCCGGTTTCGTATGGCCGGCAACAAAAGGACCGCTGCTCTTCGCAGCGGTCCTTTTGTTAAGCATCTGTTTCATTTTGGGCGGGGCCGGCGTACCGCTTTCCCTGCCAGGAATCGCGCCGAACCAGTTCCTTGTCGATTTCGTTGAGGACACAGAACTTTTTACGGCTCCAATCCGGACCAATGAGCGCGCTTGGCGCGCCGTCGCCGGTTAACCGCCCCAGGATAAACCCAGGCGGGAAGAGTTCCAGCTGGTCGCAGACAATCTGTACATATGCCTCCAGAGAAAGCAGCGGAAACTCCCCAGCAAGATAGCTCCGTGCCAGCCGGGTTCCTTTGAGTACATGCAACAGATGGATTTTCACAAGGTGCAGGTCGAGTCCCGCCAGTTCCCGCGCGGTCTGAAGCATCATTTCATGAGTTTCGCCCGGCAGACCATCGATGATATGTACGCCCACATGAATTTTACGTGTATGCAGCTTTTGGTAACCGGTGAGGAAATCCGCCCAGGTATGGCAGCGATTGATCCGTTCACCGGTTGTGTCGTGGATCGTTTGCAGGCCCAGCTCCACAGTCAGATAGGTGCGTTCAGAAATCTCCGCGAGCAGGTCACAGACCGCTTCCGGCAGACAGTCCGGCCGGGTTGCGATCGAAAGCCCCACCACGCCCGGGCAGGACAGTGCCGCCTCATAAAAATGCCGGAGGGTATCCACCGGGGCGTAGGTATTGGTGCGCGCTTGGAAATAAGCGATGTGCTTTTCGGTATTCCACTTCTGCCCCATCATTTCGGCAACCTTCGCAAACTGGCTTCGGATATCCGCATGTGGGTCACCGCCAAACTCCCCGCTCCCGGTTGATGAACAGTAGATGCAGCCGCCGGTACCCTTGGTTCCATCCAGATTCGGGCAGGTAAAGCCCGCATTGAGACTTACACGGGAGACTTTAGAGCCGAACCGGCGGCGCAGGGCGTAGCTATAGGTGTGGTAGCGTTTGTTGCTGTCTGAGAATGGAAACGGGTTCAAAACCGCCGCCCCTTTCCACTTACTTGATGAAGGAAAAACTGGTCACATCGAAAACGCCCAAGTCGGTCACCCGGATTTCAGGGATAACCGGCAGAGCCAGAAAGCTCAGGGTGATAAACGGGTCGATCCCTTCCCGTATTCCGGCTTTATGCGCGGTTTCGATGAGCGCGTCAAGCCGCGCGATAAGTTCGTCGGCGGAAAGATCACTCATCAGGCCGTAAATCGGCAGCGGCAGCTCACCGAGCACCTGACCGTCCCGCACGAGCACAAAACCGCCCTGCATCCGTTCAGCCGCTTTCACAGCGGCGAGCATATCCGCATCGTTGTCCCCCGCGACAATCAGATTGTGGGAGTCATGTGCCACTGTTGTGGCGACCGCGCCATGGGTAAGGCCATAACCAGCCAGCAATCCGACACCAATGCTTCCGGTTGCGTGATGCCGCTCGATGACAGCGATCTTGCGCAGTTCGCCAGCAGCGACAAGGTCATCCACTTCGCAGGACGGCACAAAACTTTTGGAAGTGGCAATCTGCCCGGGCAACAGGTTCACAACCGGCTGCCGCTCCCGCTGCGGCAGTGCAAAGCAAGCCGCAGACAGCGTGGGGAGTTTCACCGAATGCCGCGCGGCTTCCATCCCGCCGCCAATCAGTCCAAAGGCAAAAGCTCCGCGCGAAAATGCCTTTCCGTCCTTGTAGATAGCGGCGACCGCGAAATTTTGAAGATCTTCAAGCACAACCAAGTCGGCCCGATGACCGGGCGCAACCGCGCCGAGCCCCCGCAGCCCGTAGATTTGGGCGGCGTTGATGGTGGCCATCCGGATTGCGTCGACCGGGCTCATCCCCAGCTCGACCGCCAGTTTCACATTATAGCGGACGCCCCCCTCCCGGCGGATGTCCACCAGGTGCTTGTCATCGGTGCAGAAGGCCATATGCCGGGTGTCCAGTTGATCCCGGACCACACCGGAAAGGATGTCGCGCACATGGCGGCCCGCGCTTCCCTCCCGCACAAGCACCGCCATGCCCGCGTGAAGCTTTTCCCGGGCTTCCTCATAGCAAGTGCTTTCATGGTCGGTTTGGATACCCGCCGCAGCATATGCCTGCAGGCCTTTTCCGGTGATCATCGGCGCGTGCCCGTCGATTACGCGTCCTGAAAAGGCGTTCAGCTTGTCAAGCACGTCCGGGTCACAGTTCGCGACGCCGGGATAGTTCATCATCTCCCCGAGTCCCAGGACGCGCGGTTCTCTCAAAAACGGCTCCAACGCTTTTGCATCCAGCACCGCGCCGGCATTTTCAAACGGCGTGGCCGGAACGCAGGACGGCACCTGCACATAATAGTTGACCGGCAGAGCCGCGGAAGCATCCAGCATGAAGCGGATGCCCTCGGCGCCCGCGACGTTTGCAATCTCGTGCGGGTCGGTGATGAGGGTCGTCACACCCCAGGCCAATTCTTCCTGGCAATAGGCGGGCGGGGTTACCATCGAGCTTTCCACATGGCAGTGTGCGTTTATGAAGCCGGGCGCAAGATACCGCCCGGCAAGATCGGTTTCGGCCGGGCCGCTGTAGCTGCCGATCCCCGCAATGCGCCCGTCCGCGATTGCGACATCCGCCGGATAGATATCACCGGAAAACACATCCACAACCTTTGCGTTTTTCAGCACCAGATCCGGCTTCCGTTCGCCCAAAGCGGTACGGATCAGATTTTCACGCGCCATCAAGCCCACATCCTTTTTTTGGTTTCCTTTATTTTATCCGGCGGCATTCCAGATAATACCGCTTTTCATAGGCGTGCCCCATTGAAAAGGTCTTGCGCGGGAGCGCGCCGTCCGCGACCACTGTCGGGAAAAGTTCGGACTTCTGCATGGCCGGCAGCAAAAATCCGATGGCATCCGGACTTTGCGCAAGGCTTTTCAGCACGTCGTCCCCATGGATATAATCGACTGTGCCGCCATGCTTTGCGAGATAATCGTCGAGGAAATTCTGCAGCGTGCCGACCGCGAGCGCCGAGGACGGGTTTTCGATGAAAAGGCGTCCGGTGCGCTCCCTTGTCACGTACGTAAGCGATTGTCCGCTGTCCGCCGCGTCCGAAACCCTATAATAGCGGCGAATCTCCGCGAGCAGGGCGTCCGGGTCCACCCCGCAGACAATGCGGTGGATGGGTTCAAACTCCATCGCCGGATCGTGTACATTCACCAGCTCGACCAGCGCGTACCGCGCCGGATGGTTTTCCCACTGTTCCTTTGGAAGCTCTGCCCGGAGCTTTTCAAAGCAGGCCTTCGCGGTGGCCAGCGAATGGTTCCCGTCGCCCACCGCGAAAAGAAGCGGCGAAGCCGACTGCGCAGCTTGGGCACCCGCCAGCGCGCCAAGCGCCGCGTCGATCCCGGCGCGGGACTGCGCGTCCACCGCATAACCGCTGATGTGGCCGCCCTGCTCCATCAGATTGAAATCGTAAAGTTTTTGCATTCCGGATATCCGCACTGCAAGCGGCTCAATCACCGTGCGGGCGCTGTCGTCGAGCAGCACCATGATGTGCGGCAGCTCGAGCGGCGCATTTTCGCGCACACGGATGCGCGGCGGCAAACGGCTCTCGACGGTGCCTTCGGTCGGCCGCACCAGCGACTGGGAGCCTTTGGAATAATCATATTCCATCAGATCGATCTTCCCTATCAGGCCGCGGCGAATTTTACCCGGCGCGACAGTGCGCTCAACATAGATATAGGTATCCGGATATTCCGCGAAAATCCCTTCGGCAAGATATTGTTCCATCGCGCCATTGATCCGACCAATTCGATCCTCGACCGCCGGGTCCTGCAGCCAGGCTTCCGGCAGGATCATATGATAGGCCGACGGGCACCCGTTCACCCGTTCGGCAACGCGCTGCCAATATTCCGGTTCGGAAGTGTATTGATCGCAGGCGACCACGCTCCAGTTTTCCATCGTCACACTCTGGGGGATCAGGATA
Source organism: Anaerotruncus sp. AF02-27 (assembly GCF_003465835.1). NCBI lineage: Bacteria > Bacillati > Bacillota > Clostridia > Eubacteriales > Oscillospiraceae > Anaerotruncus > Anaerotruncus sp. AF02-27. The sequence goes on from NZ_QSBX01000022.1 coordinate 4,632, forward strand.
TCCGCCGGGGAAAATCCAATCTTAAGCATCTGAATTCCGCCTCGCTTCCTTATCTTTCACAAAGGCCCAGATGGGCTTGTATACAGGAATTATACCGCATCCGGGCTTTTATTTCCAGTAAAAAAGCGCTCCGAACGAGCCGGAGCGCCTGCATTTTGAAATCTTTTACGCCGAAGGGCGATAGGAAAGGATGCCGGCGGCCGCGCCGAACGCCACCAGCACACAGCCGACCACCAAAAGGTATGGGATCATCGCCATGCCATAAAATCGGTCCGCCCCGGTATCCAGATACGCCTGGATCACCACCATCAGCACGGCAACCGACAAAAACAGCCACACACAGTCCGGCACCATGGAATAACGCACGCCGCGCAGGATCAGCAGCTGCACCAGAAGCACCACCGGCAGGACGGCCATCAGCAGGGTACGAACCCACCAGACGAGGTTCATCTCCGGCAGATAGTCCGGATCCCCATGCCCAAACAGCACCAGCATATGAAATATGAGTGCGGCCAAAAGCGCAAGACAACCAAAGATCCCCAGCGTGGTGCCCGCAATTGCGCCGGCGCTCGAACGCGCGGGATTCGTACCAGTCTCCTCCCGATAAAAATAATCCTGCACCAGCGACTGGCCACAGTAGCCGCAGGCCCGGGCCCGGCCGCTCACCGGGCGGCCGCACTTCGGACAGGTGATCATTGAGCCACTCCCCTTTCCCATAAGGCCGAACCTCAGAGGGATGATATTCTGCCCCTATTTTATCACATGCGCTCTGTTTTGACAATCTGCGCCGGAGATTTCCCGCATTTACGCAGGAGAGCAGATATGGTATAATAGCCGCAGAGCGGCTATTATACTGGCTTATGCGCAGGACGATCCGCGCCTTTGGCGCTGCCGTCCCAATGCGCAATTATCCCACCGCGCGCTTCGCGCTTGTGGCATAATTGCCGCAGAGCGCCTATTATACCGGCTTATGCGCGGGACGATCCGCGCCTTTGGCGCGGCCGTCCCAATGCGCAATTATCCCGCCGCGCGCTTCGCGCTTGTGGCATAATTGCCGCAGAGCGCCTATTATACCGGCTTATGCGCGGGACGATCCGCGCCTTTGGCGCGGCCGTCCCAATGCGCAATTATCCCGCCGCGCGCTTCGCGCTTGTGGCATAATTGCCGCAGAGCGCCTATTATACCGGCTTATGCGCGGGACGATCCGCGCCTTTGGCGCGGCCGTCCCAATGCGCAATTATCCCACCGCGCGCTTCGCGCTTGTGGCATAATTGCCGCAGAGCGGCTATTATACCGGCTTATGCGCGGGACGATCCGCGGCGGCGCGTGTTCTGCCAAATTCATGAATTAAGCGCGGGTGCAGTAAAAACGCATTATTTTATACAGCACCCATCTGAAACGGAGGAAACAATGGCCTTTAATAAAGCGGTGCGGGCAATCCTGCGTGCATTATCGCCGGATCTCGACGTTACCAAGACCTATGAATTCGAACGAAAGATTCGCACAATCTCCTCCGGGCGGCATGTGAAGCTTTTCTACAGGCCCTGGGATCATGTCGTCATCGCCGGAGATCACACCGTCCCGGTACGGATCTTCACGCCGGAAACCGAAGGCGAGCATCCCATCCTGCTCTTTTTTCACGGCGGCGGCTGGGTAACCGGCAATATCGACACCTATGACCGCGCCTGTACCCATATGGCAAAATTGACCGGCCATGTGGTGGTTTCTGTGGATTACCGTCTTGCGCCGGAACATCCGTTCCCGGCCGGGCTCGAGGACTGCTACGCCGTGGCGCGGGATATCTTCCTCGACGCGCAGCTGCTGGGCGTGCCTGCCGAATCGATCACCCTGATCGGGGACAGCGCCGGCGGCAATCTTGCCGCAGCGCTGTCTCTGCTGGCACGTGACCGCGGGGAGTTCCTGCCCCGCCGTCAGATCCTGCTCTACCCCGCCACCTACAATGACCACACCGCCCGTTCCCCCTTCCCGTCGGTGCGGGAAAATGGGGAGGGCTACATCCTCACCGCTAAACGGATCGGAGAATATATGGAGCTCTACGCTTCCTGTGGAGCGGACAGGAAAAGCCCTTATTTCGCGCCGTTGCTGGCCGAAGACCTGAGCGGCCAGCCGGATACGCTGATCATCACGGCGCAGTATGACCCGTTGCGGGACGAAGGGGAAGCCTATGGCAAAAAGCTGCTTGCCGAGGGCAACCGGGTGAAGATCCATCGGATCGGCGAAGCGCTGCACGGCTTTATCACTCTGCCGCCCACCCTCCGGGTTGTGAAGGAAGCCTATGGTGTCATCAATGAATTTCTCAGTGAGGTGATCGAGCCTTGAAGAACCGGAAAGCCGCCGAATGGAGCCGGCTGGACAACGCCGCCAAACTCTTTCCCCCGACCAGCAACGCGGCCGACCCAAAGGTATTCCGATTTGCATGCGAGCTTTGTGAGCCGGTCGAACCGGAAACTCTGCGGCAGGCGCTCGACCGCACCCTGGAAGCGTTCCCCCTTTACCGGTCGGTGCTGCGCAAGGGACTCTTCTGGTACTATCTGGAGGCGAGCGAACGGGAGGCTTCCATCCATGAGGAGGACACCCGTCCCTGTGCGCCGCTTTACGACCGGGTGCGCAAGAACCTGCTTTTTAAGGTGACCTACTACCAGAACCGAATCAATCTGGAAGTCTACCACGCGCTTTCAGACGGCACCGGCGCCTTACAGTTTCTGCGGCTGCTCGCCTATCATTATCTGACCCTCCGCCATGCCGGAGACTTTCCGGAAGGCCCGCCTCCTATGGATTACGACGCTTCTTTCGCCCAGAAAAAAGCCGACAGCTTCCGCAAATACTATTCCGAAGCCCCACCCCGCCTGCCGGAGCACGCGCCGTCCGCCGTCCGTGTGCGGGGCGCGCGGCTCACCGAGCACCGCATAAGGGTGATCGAGGGACATTTGAGCGCAAAAGCCGCTGTCGCGCTCGCGCGGGAACACGGCGCGTCGGTCACGGCGTTTCTCGCGGCGGCGCTGCTCTGCGCCATCCATGAGGAAATCCCGGTACGATACCGCAAAAAACCGGTTGTGCTGACTGTGCCGGTCAACCTGCGCAACTACTTCCCGTCCGAGTCGGCCCGCAATTTTTTTGGCACCATCAATGTGGGATACGGCTTTCCGGAGGGTTGGACCTTCCCGGATGTTGTGGCGGCTGTCGCGCAGAGCTTTACCGAAGAGCTGACCGCCGACCGGCTGCGCCAGCGAATGAATGAGTTCTCCGCCCTTGAGCACAACGCCCTGGCCCGTATTATGCCGCTTGCCGCAAAAGATGTGGTGATGCAGCTTGCCAACCGTTTCAAAAAGAGGGAGGTCACCGGTATGCTCTCGAATATCGGCAGGATCGCGATGCCAGAGGCGCTGCGGCCATATATCCGCCTGTTTGATGTTTTCACCAGCACCAACCGGGTGAATCTCTGCATGTGTTCTTATGGGGATACGATGGTGCTCAGCTTCACCGCGCCGTTTGTGAGCACCGATATTCAGAAAAATTTTTTCCGCATTCTCTCGGGCTTTGGGCTTTCGATCACCATTCACTCCAATCAGCCTGACAATGAATAAAAAGGAGCGTTCGATGTTATACTGCGATAAATGCCGTTTGTCGGTCGCGGGCCATCGTGACCGCTGCCCGCTCTGCCAGGGCGCGCTTTCCGGTGAAAGCGGACCGGAAACCTTCCCGGTCATCCCCACCGGACGGCACCAATATCATCTGGTGCTGCGGATGCTGATCTTTTTATCCATCACAGCGGTGGTCGTATCCGGCGCCATCAATGTGATGTTTCCCGCCGGAAAGCCATGGGCGTTCTTTGTAGCGCTGGCGGTGGGGTGTATGTGGGTCAGCCTTTACAGCGCCATTATCCGCCGCCACAACCTGCCCAAAAATATCAGTTGGCAGGTTTTCCTGCTTTCTCTGCTGGCGGTACTTTGGGATGAACTGACCGGCTGGCACGCCTGGTCAACCACCTATGTGATCCCGTCGCTGTGCATCTTCGCCATGGCCGCGATGGCGGCCATCTCCAAGGCGATGAAACTGCAGGCGCAGGACTGCCTCATCTATCTGGTCATAGACGGGCTGTTTGGCTTTGTTCCGCTCGTCTTTCTGGGATTTGGATGGGTCACCAATCTCTATCTGCCGGTCATCTGTGTGGCCGCCAGCATCATTTCCCTGGCGGCGCTTTTCTCCTTTGAAGGAGAAAACCTTGTGTTGGAAATCAAAAAGCGATTGCATTTATAAAGGGAGGTCCCACATATGGGAAAAAAGCTGCTTTTCCTCATCAACCCGAATGCGGGAAAATCGGAAATTAAGACCCGGGCGCTCGATGTGATCGACCTGTTTGTCCGCAGCGGATTCGAGATATCTGTCCACACCACCCAGAGGCGGATGGAAATCCCGGAGATTCTGAAAGAACAGGGGGAGGACTGTGACCTCATTGTGACGAGCGGCGGCGACGGCACCCTCAACGAAACGGTCACCGGCCTGATGGCGCTGCCACAAAAGCCGCTGCTCGGCTATATCCCGGCCGGTACGGTCAACGATTTTGCCACCAGCCTGCATATCCCCAAAAACATCCTGCAGGCAGCGCATGTGATCGTTTCCGGCCAGCCGTTCGACTGCGACATCGGCGCCTTTGAGGACCGGTATTTCACCTACATCGCCGCGTTCGGCGCTTTTACTGACGTATCCTATCAGACGCCGCAGCAAAGTAAGCTCCTGCTCGGCCGGGCAGCCTATATCCTTGAGGGGATCAAACGGCTCCCGTCGATCAAGGATTACCACCTCATCGTCAGGCACGACGGCAAAACGGTGGAGGACGACTTCATCTTCGGCATGGTGACCAACTCCACCTCGGTGGGCGGGTTCAAAATCCATGAACAGCTCGTGAAAATGAATGACGGCCTGCTGGAAGTGGTGCTGATCCGCCGTCCGGAGAGCGCAATCGAAGCGCCGCAGCTGCTGAACGCGGTGCTCCGGCAGGAATACAGCTCCGAATCGGTCTATGCTTTCCGCACTTCGGAACTGGAGATCACCTCGGAGGAAGAGGTCCCCTGGACACTTGACGGCGAGTTCGGCGGCATGCGCCATCGGGCGCACATCCGCAATGTCCCCCGCGCCATCCGTATCCTGCGCGGCAGCGATTCGGACTCCCGTCCGGTGGAATTTCCCTCCTACAGCTTCAAGGTCTGATAAAACGGCAAAAGGCCCGCGATCCATTTGGGGATCGCGGGCCTTTTCAATCCAGGATAACCGCCTTTGCGATGCCGAACCACTCCCGCACCCAATAGGCCGGGAAAAGCCCCCAGGGAGTCGGAGCAGGCAGGGAATACGGGATAAGGCCTGCTTTTTTCGCATAGATTGCGCCGCGCAGCTGGTGGAAGCCGTCGGTGGCAATTGCCGTGACGCGCGGCAGGTTGTGCGCTTCGATGAGCGCGGCGGAAAACGCCAGGTTTTCCCGCGTGTTGCGGGATCGATCCTCAAGGAGAACCCGGGCGGGATCGATCCCTCTCCCCGCGAGATAAAGCCGCATGACCTCCGCTTCGCTGTGTGTCCCGCCGTCGTTAAGACCGCCCGAACCGATCACAAAGGCACGCGGATGCGCCTGCAGATAGTCATAAGCGGCATCCAGCCGCAGCCGGAGCATTTTGGAAGGCTTATCCCCCACAACCTGGCATCCGAGCACGATTACCGCCGCATCCGCGGGTGGCGGGTTCAAATAAGCATAGGAAGCCATCCAGACCGACATGCCGCATCCCCAGACGGTAAATGCCGCAAGCCCCGCAGCGGCGGCCATGCGGCTTCGTTTCCACCAGCGCGGCGCATCCAGACGGCGGCGGTCGGATACCGGGCGCAGGCTGCGGCGAATCTTCCCCTGTCCATCAAAAACGTCCCAGCAGAGGCAAAGCAGCAGAAGCCCGCCGCCGTAAAGCAGCAGGAAAAATACACCGGTATGGAAAATCCCATAGACCGCCAGCGGCAAAAGGCCAAAAAAGAGGCAAAGCGCCGCAAACCCGATACAGGCGGCGCGAAATACAGATTTCACAGGCAGAATCCTTTCACAGCGAAGTCGCAAAAAGGAGCGGGCGTTATTGGAGACTCGCCCGCTCCTTTGACCACAGGATCAAATGTGGATATACCTTCCATTTTACAGGAAGTTTTCAGGGGAGCGCAAAGCGGGCACACGGCCCGCTTTGCAAAAACATGTCGTTTTGAATCCGAAATGGAAACTGCCTCTTAGAAGCCGGTCGGCGGGACAGGTTTCTTGTTGTTGTTGACCTCGACCTTATCCGGGGCTTCCGGATCGTAATCGTCGTCATCCTCATCTTCAATGTCGGCCGGGCCGTCAGAGAAGATATAGGTGCCGAGGGTACGGGTCTTGATCAGGAACGCGTAATCGTCATCATCGTTGGTGGTGTATTCCACTTTGTCGGTGATGTCGTAAAGCTCGCCGTCGACAACTTCATAGACATAGATGTCGTCCGGATCAATCGTTTCTTCGCCGTCGTCATCCACAAACGGGTTGTTGATCCACAGGCGCGCGCGGGAGGTGCAGGGGATGCTCGGATTGCCGACGAAGGAACGGATATAAGCGTCCATATCGTCAAAGTAATCGAGGTAGTCCTCGTTGTTCCACTTGGTGGCCATGCGCGGCATATAGTATTCAACGTCGCTGTCCGCGGTGAATTTCATGATGGCGAGGGTGTCGTTATTGTCCTCCCAGGTGACGGTGTTCTCTTCGTTCTTGACAGGCTTGATCACAACGCCCTTTTCGCCCGCGACGAAGGTCGCGTCGTCGTCAACGCGGTTTTCGTTCTGGATCCAGATGGTCATCGGGACCTTCATGGTTTCGCCCTTTTTCAGGTAGCCAAGACCGCCAACGCTTCCCGCACCATTTTGCAATGCAGTCTTTGCGTCCGCAAGCACTTTTTCCGCATATTTCAGCGTATTGGAATCATTAACATCATCTTTGGTGATCTTTGCGAGGTCTTCTCTTGCTTTCTGCAATTTTGTTGTTTCCGTACCTGCATTTGTTTGCGCAGTCGTATATTCAGTGGTACCCTTCACTGCGCTAAGTTCGGTATGCTTTGTAGTGGCAGCGGTCAGATTCGTCTGAGCCTCGTCCGCCTTCTGCTGGAGATTCAAAATAGAACCGTTCACAGCTGCATCACCATTGAGTATGTCAAGAGCTGCCTCCAGCTGATCCATATCCGTTTTAAGCTGAGCCGCAGTTTTGGTAATTCCGTTGAGCGCGGCTACCGCCGCGGTAGCCAAAGCTACCTCATTCTGGACAGCACCATTAATGGCGGCTTTTAATGTTACCGTATCATCACTAACCGTGGTGTAATCTCCAGCCGCGGCTACTTTTTCGACTGTCCACGAATCCATATTGCCGACGTTGTCTTTTGTAACGGTCGTCGTAACCTTATAGTTGTTTCCATCTGCACCGGTATATCCAATATCTGCCGCAGCAATAAGGGTATCATTAATATTTTTCAACGCGGTATTGAGCTGCTCCTCGTATTTTTTGACATACAGATAGGAACCTTTTTCCGTTTCCGCCGCATTGAGTTTATTATATTCTGTCTCTTTTTCTCCCTTATCGGTTTGCGCATTTGTAACCGCCTGATCTGCTTGATCCTTCGCAGTCTGCGCATTATTCTTGGCATTTAAAGCATTCTGAATATCTTCGTCAATCGTGGAATATTTGTAGGTTGCACCGCTGGCAGTTGTACGCTCTTTCGTCCACTCCGCCATTGCAGGAGCTTTTTCCAGATCCGCAATTTCTTTTTCGAGACGAGTCTTTTCCGCGTTCAGATCATTGACCTTTTTTTGCGCATCCTCTACGGCTTTTTTCAGAGCTGTAACATCTCCGCCCGTGGAACCAGGAGTACCCGGTTTAAACTGCGGGAACTCATAGTTGCCATTCACGATCGTGCCAGCGTTGTCCGCAATGAGGTCTTTCTTCGCGGTGATATAGATGTCAAGTTTGGTTTTCAGTTCGTCGGCGGTGTAGGTGTCCTTGATGACAATTTCCAGCGCGACACAACGGCCCAGATTGCCCAGCTTTTTGCCGACAACCTTTGGTTTGCCGTCGATGTTCTTGGAGCCTTCGTCCTTGTCGACGTCGATCTTCACCATCTTGTCGTCAAGCAGGTAGTCATAATCACTGTATTTTCCAAAGACCCAATAGATGGTCTGTCCCGGGCGAATGACGTCGTCATCCGCAATTTTGTCGCCGTCCTCATCGACGAAATCCTCCACGTTTACCTGATTCCAGGTGTAGTCGGCGGTTTTCGCCAGCGTCGGAATCCCGAGCGACAGCGCGCAAGCCATGGCAAGTACGAGTGCCAATAACTTTTTCATAAGTTCTTTCCTCCTTGAAAAATTTTTTTGATCAGCTTTCGGTTATGTGCTTCTTCCGCGGTCTCCATCGCAGAAGAGACACCTCCCCTTATACCCAGTATAACAACCTGTAATTGGTTGTCAATACTAAATATTCCTATTTGTAGAAATGTTGCCGAAAATCCGGACAAATCCTGTCGAATCTGCTGCTTTATTTTAACAGCTCACCCATATAGTGCATCTAAAGTTGCATTTTATTGCAACCTTTTCATTTTTTTATCGCTATTTATAGGAGGCGGTAAAAAGATGACAAATACACGGATTTCTGATATACTTTATGCGAATCAAAACGGCCGGCAGGGGCTTTTGCTGCGGCTTTTAAACGAGGTGATTTTTGTGCCGACCAATCCGGTCAAACCCGGCGTCCCGGAGGATTTTTCCGGCGCGCTTTCCGAACTGCTCCCCCAGCTCATGGAAAAGTACTCCCGCGATACCGTCCGTGATCAGATGAATGAATGCAGCAGGCTGCTCTCCGCCGTGCAGGAATGCAACGCCCGCATGCTCGATTCCTCCGCCGACGGCGGCATGGTGGATTCCGCCGTGCAGGATGTGGTTTCCTCCACAAAGGAATACTATGAATTCCTTTCCCACCTGCCCGAAGATATGCGCCGGTTTTTGATCCTCATGGGCAATGTCACTTCGGATGAGATCGAGGATCTGCTCACGCTCGAACCGGACGTGGGGGACGAAATTTCCCGTCTCGCCTCGGTCGCGCCCGCCATACAGGCGGTCCGCCCCAAAAATTACGTCATGCCCATCGATCCGATCACCTCAAAACTCGCCCAGCTGCGGGAATTTAATGAGATCACCGTCTCTCACCGCCGCAGTCCCACCATACAGACCGCCGTCACCATCGCCGCGCCGGAACATATGAAGATCGACGGCAATTTCCAGCTCACCAATTATGATAAATCCATCATCAACGGCGTGGTTTCGATTTTGGAAAGCGGAAATTCCTCCTTCACCGTGCCGATGCTCTACCACGCGATGACCGGCAAGGAAAATCCCACCGTCGACGACGGGCTGATGGAGGAAATCAAAGCCAAGCTCGATACAATGCGGCGCCTTTCCATCAATATCGACCTGACCGAGGAGATCAAAGCCCACATGATCAAGCAGAAGCTCGAAGGGCCGGAAGGGGTGGAATCGTTCACCATTGACGGCTATTTGCTGCCGCTCAATAAATATACCGGCGTGGTCAACGGCAAGCGGTCGGAAATGTATCAGATCATCGACACACCGCCACTGCATAGCTACGCAAAGCTCAAAAATCAGATCACCACCGTGCCCATCGATCTGCTCAAGGCTCCGCTCAACAACAACGCCACCACCATCCCGCTCAAGACCTACCTGCTCGGACGGATCGAGGCGATGAAAAACGAACATAACAAAATCATCCGGGATGTGATCCTGTTTGAATCGGTCTATCGGGAACTCGGCGATATCGATTCGGACAAAAAGCGCAAAAAACGCATCCGCGATTACACCGAAATTGTGCTCACCCATTTCGTTTCGATGCACTATATCACAAAATATGAAATTATAAAGGATGGCCGGATGATCAAGGGCGTCAAGATCTTCTGGGAAGGCAAAAAGAAAAAATAACTCTGCAAGGACAAAACCGGCCCGGAACGCAAGTTCCGGGCCGGTTGATGGTTTGGGGTGCTTTATTTCGTGGTCTTGATCTTCACGTCCGAGATGATCCAGGTGCCCAGGGTGCGGGTCTTGGTCTCGAAGGTGTCGTCGTCCTCATTGTAAGTAAATTTGCTGGTGACATTGGTCAGCTTATTGTTTGCGCCGACGCTGTAGATGTAGACGCGGTCCACATCGTAGTCGTCCGGATCGAAGGGGTTCGCCAGCGCAAGGGTTGCGCGGGAGGTCGAATCGATGGTGGCGGCGGAGAATTTACGGATCACCGCATCGGTGTTCTTGAACTTCGCGAGCAGGTCGCTGGTCCATTTGGTCGAGAGTTTCGCATAGAATTTATCCGGGTTGCTGGTCGCTTTGAAGGTCAGGGTCGCAAGCGCGTCGCTGTCGTTTTCAAAGTTGATTTCGTTGGTTTCGTTCTTGACCGGTTTGATGGTCAAGCCCTTCTTGCCGACGGTGATCGAAGCGTCGTCGCCCGACTCGGTCTTGTTCGCAACAAAGAAGGAGGTCGAGAGGGTCAGCTTGTCGCCCTTGGCAAATTTGAACTTGTCGTTCGGTGCGCCAATGAGCGGGAATTCCTTGTAGTTTGCGTCCTTGGAACTCTTGCCGGTAAAAGTGACGTCCATCTGGACCTTGTACTCATCCGAACCGGTCATGTCGTTGAGCTCGACCGCGAGATAGCTGTATCGTTTGTTAAGCGGCAGGAGGGAATACTCCCATTTGTTTTCCTTGATCGTACCGGTGGGGACCGACGCGACGAGTTTGGAGTTGGTGGTCAGGCGTTTTTCCACGAGCTTGACTGACTTGACCAGCTTGGAGTTTTTGGTCTTGCGCACCGACACCTTGGTGATCTTCGAGTCGTTGAGCTGTTTGGCGGCAGCGGGCGGGATGAGGAAATAGATGGTCTGATTCGGTTCGACCGAATCGTCATATTTGATGGGGTTGCCGTCCTCGTCAACCGGGTTGCCGGTCAGGTTTGTAATGTTGACAGTGGTGGTTTTGGCGGTGGCTGCAAAAGCCGTTATATTCAGGCTGAGCAGCATTGCACCCGCCAGGATCGCCGCGAGTAGCTTTTTCATAAGATTCTTCCTTTCCTGAAAAATGATCGTTGTATCTTATCAGTGGAAATCCTTCCAAGTTTTACTGCACGGGTTTGCCAGAATTTTGCTATAATTGGATGGATGAATTGGATGATCTTTTTGCGAATTTTTTAGTGCATTTTCACAAATTCAACACATTTGGATAAAAAACTGGTTTTCCGGCAAAGATCTTTACAGTTTTGTCACAGCCGGAAAAGCAGGATCGCATATAATAATCCTATAAAAAAGGAAGGGCGGGAGAACAATGGAAAAGACCGCATTGGTGCTTTCCGGAGGCGGCAGCCGCGGCGCGTATGAAATCGGCGTCTGGCGGGCATTGGGGGAGCTGGATGAGCGCTTTTCAATCGTGACCGGCACATCGGTCGGCGCGCTCAATGGCGCGGTGATCGCACAGGGCAGTTTTGAGGAGGCGGAAAAGCTCTGGCGGGAGCTTGAAACCTCCCGGGTATTTGACCTGCCGCTCGATGAGAAGCTCCCGCGTGAAAAAAAATGGCTTGAGGCGGTAAAGCTGTTCGGCAAAGCGGCATTCGAGCAGGGCGGCGCCGATACCAGTCCGCTGCGGGAAATCCTGGAGAGCTATCTGGATGAGGAGACCATCCGCCAGTCACCGGTCGCGTTTGGGCTGATGACCGTGCAGGTCCCCGCCATGCGTCCGGTGCCCGTCTGGGCCGACCAGCTCCCAAAAGGGAAGCTCATCGACTATCTGCTTGCCTCCTCCGCCCTCTTCCCCGCCATCAGGCCCCACCGGATTGACGGGGAATATTACATTGACGGCGGCTACTATGACAATATGCCCATGCAGATGGCGGCCGCGCGCGGCGCCAGCCGGATCATCGCGGTCAACATGGACGCGCCGGGGGTAATCCGGCGGGAAAAAGCGGCCGTACAGGCCGAAGTGCGCGAGATCCGCAGCTATTGGAACCTGGGGTCGGTGCTGCTCTTCGACCCGAATTCCGCGCGCCAGAACATGCGTCTTGGCTATCTCGACACCATGCGTTCCTATGGCGTCTGCGACGGATTCGCCTTCGCTTTTGTCAAAGGTACGCTGCAAACGGTGGTTCGGCAGTATTACGGCGCCTTCTATGAGGTCTGCGAACTGCTGGGATTCCACAGCGTGCGCCACCGGTTTCTCGACTCGGTCGCCTACAAGGCGGTGCAGAAACGTGTTTTCCGCCGCGGGATCGCGCCGCCTGCCCTGCGCGGCTTCGCGCTCGACGGGATGGAATCAGCCGCGGAACTTTTCGGGCTCCAGACCGGGACACTTTATTCCCTTGCCCGTTTTGGCCAGCGTCTTTCCGAAGCGGTCGAAGCCACCGAAATCCCGGACGCGCTTGAAGGGCTGGATTTCTGGGCGGACACCGCGCAGGCCGCTGTCACCGCCGCGCTCGAACTTGCGGGCCGCGCCGCCCGCGCGAAATACCTCTACCGGATCATCCGGGCCTGCATCGCGCACAGACGACCGCTCAACCTCCTGCCGGTTGCCGCCGTCATGACCGACGAATTTTCCGCGGCGCTTTACCTGGCGTTGTGGGAATACAGCACGGCCAAAAAAACAAACGCAGCGCCTTTGCTGTATAAGTAAAAAAACCGGGAAGCGCCCAGATGGGGCGCTTCCCGGTTTTTACCGTTTGGGATCTTTTTTAGAGTTTTGCCAGTTCTTCCTGGAGCTTGGCGAGCGCTTCCTCGCCGAACACATCGGTGAAATCGCCCCAGATCGGGGTCAGAAGATCCTGAAAGACCTGTTTCTGTTCCATTGTGAGGTCGGTGACCTCCATACCCGCCGCTTCCATCTTTTCGCGGCAGGACTGCGCGTCCGCGCGGTTGATTTCGCGGTTGACCGGCTCGGTGGCCTTTGCCACCTCTTTAAAGATCGCCTGATCTTCCGCCGGGAGCTTCTCAAAGAGCTGGCCGCTGTAGACGAAAATGAACGGCGAATAGACGTGGCCGGTGGTGGACAGATACTTCTGGACCTCGTAGAATTTGCCGTCATAGATGGTCGGGAACGGGTTCTCCTGCCCATCGATGACATGCTGCTGCAGCGCGGTGAACACGTCGGTGTAGGCCATCGGGGTCGGATTCGCGCCAAGCACCTTCCATGCGGCGAGGTGGATGGGGTTTTCCATCGTGCGGATCTTCATGCCTTTCACATCCGCGGGAGAGGTGACCGCCTGCTTCGAGTTGGTCAGATGGCGGAACCCGTCCTCGTACCAAGCGACGTTGACAAGGCCTTTTTCGGCCATTTTGTCGTCGAGATACTGCGCAAACGGGCCGGAAAGGATCTGGTCTGCCTCCTCCTCGCTTTTAAAGAGGTATGGCAGGTCAAAGACCATGACCTCTTTTACGATGGTGCCGACCGGCGAAGGCGAGGTCACGACCGCGTCAAGCATTCCAGCCTTGACCTGCTCGGTCGCCTTGAGGTCGTCACCGAGCACCGCGTTCGCGTAAAGCTGCACGTCATAGCGGCCTTCGGTCCGTTCTTCAAACATCTTTTTGAATTCTTCGAGGGTTTTCATAATCGGATGGGCATCGCCGCCCGCAAAGCTGATCTTGATGACCGTTTTTTCCGTACCGGAATCCGCAGCCGGGGCCGGGTCAGCGGCGCTCTGCTGCGCCTGCGGCGCGGAAGCCGCGGGCGGGGTGGCGCTGCTCGAAAGGCATCCGGTCATCATGCCGGCAGCAAGGGTTGCGGTGAGAATGAGTGCGAGTAATTTCTTCTTCATAATTCCTTCTCCTTTTCAGACGCTGAATTTGAAAGCCGCTCAGGCAAACATATTCGGAATAAACAGGATGAGCCCTGGGATATAGGTGACCAGCAGCAGCACCGCGATCATGACCGAAATAAATGGGATCAGCGGTTTGATGAGATCGAAGATTGAAACCTTGGAGAGCCCGCAGACGACATACAGAACCGTTCCGACCGGCGGCGTGACCAGGCCGATGCAGAGATTGATGCACATGACCACGCCGAAATAGATCGGGTCGAGGCCAAAGCTCTGGATGATCGGCAGCAGGATCGGGGTCATCAGGAAGATGGCCGGCGCGAGGTCCATGACACAGCCGATGATCAGCAGCAAGAGGTTAATCAGCAGCATGATCACGACCACATTGTCCGAGATCGAAAGCAGCAGATTCGAGAGCTGCTTTGGCACCTGCGCCAGCGTGATGTAGTAGGCGACCGACATCGCAGCGCCGCAGACCATCATGATGACCGCGGTGCTGCGGGCGGTCGACGCAAGCATCCGCGGCAGTTCCCGCAGAGAAAGCTCACGGTAGACAAATTTGGATACCACAAACGCATACGCCACCGCGATGACCGCCGATTCGGTCGGCGTCACAACGCCGGTGATGATGCCTCCCAGGATGATGACCGGAAGCAGCAGCGCGAAAAACGCGCGTTTGGTGTGGTACCAGACCGTTTTCCAGGAGAATTTATCCGAGGAATCCCCATAACGCTGTTTTTTTACATAGAAGCCCCAGACGGTCATGAGCCCCACCCCGACCAGGATGCCCGGAATGATGCCCCCCAGGAAAAGCTTGCTGATCGAAACGCTCGCGGTCACGCCGTAAAGGATCATCGGGATCGACGGCGGGATGATCGGGCCGATACAGCCGGAAGTCGCGATCAGCGCGGTGCAGACCTTGCGGTCGTAGCCCTCCTCGTCCATCATCGGCAAAAGGATCGAGCCGATCGCCGAGGTGTCCGCGTCGGCCGAACCGGAAACGCCCGCGAAAACCATACTCGAAAGGATGGCGGCATAGCCGAGGCTGCCCCGGATGTGCCCCATGAACGAACGGGCAAACCCGACAATCCGCTTGGAAAGCCCGCCGGTGTTCATGATTTCACCCGCGAGGATAAAGAACGGGATCGCAAGCAGGCTGAAGCTGTCAAACCCGCGCACCAGACTCTGCATGATGATATAGGACGACCAGTCGCCCATATAGCACATCAGTACCACCGCGCTCAGCAGCAGGCTGAAGGCGATCGGAACATTGAGCAGGATAAAGCCGAACAGGCTCACCAGAAACAGGATGACAACCATTTATTCCGCCTCCTTTTTCCGCGCGAGGCCGTGAACCCCGCGCACAACCCGGCAGAGCGTCGTGAGGCAGAGCATCGCCGTAAACACCGGCAGGATGATATAGACATACCCCACACGGATGCGCATCGCCGGGGAAACCGAATCGAACGATTCCAGCATCAGCCTCCAGCCGCCGGTCGTCATAAATCCGGTGATGAACAGGATCAGCAGGTCGCGCACCAGGTCGACGTACCGGTGCAGCTGCGCCGGCAAAAACTTGACCAGGATGTCCAACCCGAGGTGCTCGTTGTTGAAGTAGGCGGTCACGGCGCCCACACAGACCATTGTGATCATCAGAAAGCGGGACATCTCCTCCGCCCACGCGATCGATGAATTGAGCACGTACCGGCTGAAAACGCTGTACAGGACGATGACCACCAAAAGCCCCATCAGCACCGCGGAAATTCCTTCGAGCGCCTTATAGAGGACCGCGAACCATTTTCCGCCCTTTTTGGATGATTCCATTCCTTTTCCTCCTTATCCCCTGTTTAGAACCGGTCGCAGCGGTATTTTTCAATCGCGGCGTCGTCCAGCTCGATACCAAGCCCCGGCCCCTGCGGCACGCTGACGTATCCGTCTTTCAGGGTGAAGTCGCTGACCAGCATCTCCTTGCGGATCGGGGTGTCCCACACACAGTATTCCAGCAGGTTCGCGTTCGGGATCGACGCGATCAGCTGCAGCGAGGCAGCGATGACGATGCCGCTGCTCCAGGCGTGCGGCACAACGGTGATGTTGTGCGCCTGCGCCATGGTGGCGATCTTCTTCGCCTCGGTGAGGCCGCCGCATCGGGTGATGTCCGGCTGCAGGATATCCAGCTTGCAGTATTCGATCAGCTGCCGGAATCCGTAACGGGTGGATTCGTTCTCGCCGCCGGCAATTCTGGTGTCAATCGATTCAGCCAGCATCTTGTATCCGTCGTAATCGTCCGGCGAAACCGCTTCCTCGATCCAGTAAGGGTTGTACTGCCGCAGTTCTTTGGCGAGCAGCAGCCGCGAGGCGGAATCGATGGGGCAGTCGGGCGACGGAATGAAGCCGATATCCAGCATGAGATCCATGTCGTCTCCGATCGCCCGGCGCGCGGCCTCAACCAGTTTCACATTGTCGCGGAACGGAAGCTCAAAGCCGCCCCATCCCATCTTGACCGCCGAAAAGCCCTGCTCCTTCCACTTGAGCGCCTCTTCGGCGGATTCCTCCGGCGTGTACGGCATCAGCGTGCTGCCGTAGGCGCGCACTTTGCTGCGGAACTCCCCGCCGAGCAGCTGGTAAATCGGCTTTCCAAGCGCCTTGCCGACAATGTCCCAAAGCGCGATGTCGATGCCGCTCATCGCATGGACAACCGCGCCGCGCCGACCGTAGAACATGCTGTTCAAGTACATGGTCTCCCAGATCCGTTCGGTCTGGAACGGGTCCATGCCGATGATCGACTGGCCCAGCCCCTGGCAGATGCGGTGGGACACCGGGGAATCGATGATGGCTTTGACAACCCAGGGGGCGGAATCGACTTCGCCGTAGCCGGTGATGCCCTCATCGGTGTAGACTTTGATGATGACGCCGTCCTGGGCGCTGTCGTTGATCTTCTGGATTTCGCCCGGCTGGCGGACAGGGATGGCTTCCACTTTTGTTATTTTCACGTTATCACCTCAAATGGTTTTCGGTCTCGACCTGCCTTTATTCTACATCATTTTTTCAAAAAGTCAATTGTAGATTGTTAACAATCTTCTTTATGCAATTTCTACTTGATTTTCAATCCCGAATGCTTTATCATTACTATAGAAAGAAGAGGCCGGTCTCCGGCCAAAGAGGATTGTGACTATGCCAGATACATTCAAATTTTCCAAAACCCCCCAGCTTTCCCGCAAGGATTTTGCCTACGATTCCATCAAACAGGCGATCATCCGCGGCGACCTCGCGCCCGGCGACCGTCTGCGGGAAGCCGATATCGCCGCGCAGATGGGGATCAGCCGCGGGCCGGTGCGCGAAGCGTTCAGCCGCCTGGCGCAGGAGGGGCTCATCTACTCCCACCCCTACCGGGAAACGGTGGTCGCGGAGATTGATCCCGAGCAGACCGAGGAGATCTTCGTGCCGATCCGGCGGATCATCGAAACCTATGTCGCCCAGAACGCCTACAAGGATCTGAACGACGAGGACTATGCCTATCTCGATTCGCTGGTCGGACAGATGGAGGAAGCCTGCCACAAGGAAAACCTTGACGAGCTGACTGACCTTGACATCGCGCTGCACACCTATCTTGTCGAACATTCCGCCAACGCAACCATCTGCGCGCTTTGGAATATCATTATCGCAAAAATTCACGCGCGCCTGCTCTATCAGGGCATCCAGCACTTCGATCTTGAAACAGTCAGCCGCGAGCATCGTGAATACATCTCCTTCATCCGCTCGCATGACGCAAAGAAGATCAAAAAGCATCTTGAAACCCATATCTATTAAAAAACGCCCGTGGATTCTCCACGGGCGTTTTTTCACTATTTTTCGAAAGCAGCTGGTTTCCAGCCTTATGTAATCAAAGGAAAACCATCTCGGCCACGGTAGCGACAAGCGGAATGGTCACCAGCGACCCGAGCATTGACATCACCACCAGGCTGGCGCCATGCTGTACGTCCCCGCCATAGGAAACCGGCATCATAACCGTGTTGGCCGCACAGGTGCAGCAGCAGGAAATCACCGCCGCCAGCGCGATCGTCCCGCCGCCCGGCAGCCAGTACGGAACCCGCAGCAGCCACAGGAGCAGAATAAAAACGCCCGGCAGAACCAGCAGGCGGACCGCCACCGCCCAATAGGCGCGCAGGTTGGTAAAGGCCTTTTTAAAATCGAGGTCCGCGACAAAAACGCCGGTGATGATGGTGGGCAGCGGGGTGTTCATACTTGCGAGGTAATCGATGGTGTGCATTGCCGGCTCCGGCAGGCGGATGCCCAAAAAGAAGATCGCCAGCCCGGCCGCCAGCCCCACAATTCCAGGCGCGGTGAGGATCTCCTTGGCGCTGACCCCTTTGTCCCCTTTGATGAGCATGAGCCCGTGGGTCCAGAAGTAGACGGTCATCACGGTGAGAAAGGCTGCTGAATGCACCCTTCCCTCCGGTCCGAGCACCGCCACCATCAGCGGCAATCCCATGAAGCCCGCGTTCGAGCAGATCGCGCCAAAACGTTCGAGATTGTGGATTCCGGATGGGTCCGGACGGATGAGCAGCTTTGTGACGCCGATCGCCATGAGATGGAAAATTGCCGCCACCACCATGCCGATCCCCAGCTCCCGGAACTTCTCAACCGCAAAATCCTCCAGGATAATCTGGAGCATGAGCATCGGGGTGATCACGATCAGGACAAAATCCGAAATATTCTTTGCGGCGGCCAGATTCAGGATTCCGCGCTTTTTGGCGAAAATCCCAACCGCCATCAGCAGCGTGATCACCGCCACCTGTTTGGCCAGTATGATACCGATTGACATCTGTGCAGACCTCTTATTCTGTCGTAGATTTTACATATTCCCGGCGGACGCTTCCACCTGTTCGGAAAGCTCCGCCCATTCTTCCATCAGCCCTCCAAGCTGGATCCGCATGGCTTCCAGCTGCGCGCACAGATCCGCCACCTTCTGATAATCGCTCGAAATCTCCGGCTGGGTGAGCCGCTCCTGTTCCAATGCGATCGAAAGCTCCAGGTCGGAGATTTCCTGTTCAACTTCCCGCAGCCGTTTTTTCCGCGCCACTTCGAGCGCGCGCTGTTTCTTGCTGCGGTAGTATTCGTTTTCCGGTTTGGCGGGGGCGGGTTTTTCCGCCGGTTTTTCCTGCGCGGGCTTCTCCGCTTCGGTCGCGGCAAGGTACGATTCATACCCGCCCTGATAGCTTTTGAACCCATCAGGGAACATCTCAACAATCCGGGTCGGCACCTTTGAAAGCAGATAACGGTCATGCGAAACCATTAAAATAGTGCCCTCAAATTCCATAAGCGCTTTGTCGAGCGCTTCCTTGGTGGGCAAATCAAGATGGTTGGTCGGTTCGTCCATGACGAGGACGTTTCCGCCCTCATACATCATAATGGCGAACTTGAGCCGCGCCTTTTCCCCGCCTGAAAGCATCCGGACTTCCTTTTTGATCGTTTCCCCGGAGAACTGCAAATTCCCCAGTACATTGCGCACATCCTGCTCATAGGTTGCGGGGAACCGGTCCCAAAGCTCGGAAAGCACCGTTTTAAACGGGCTCAGCCCGGTCTGTTCCTGTTCAAAGTAGGAGTGTTTCACATTCCTGCCCCAGAGAATCCGCCCTTCCACCGGTTCGGCCAGCCCGAGAAGCACCTTCAAAAAGGTGGATTTCCCCACGCCGTTGGCGCCGACCAGCGCAACCTTTTCTCCGCGCATCAGGTCGAAATCGATCTTTTCACAAAGCTGTTTCTCCTGCGCGCCTTCCCCCACCCTGAGGGTCAGCCCCTCGACATGCAGCACGTCCTTGACCGGTTCGCGTTCATATCGAAACGCCATGCGCACCGGCGTGACCGGCCGCGGCGGGAGCTTTACAAGCTCCATCCGGGCGAGCTCCTTCTCTTTTGACTTGGCCATCGCGGCGGTCGAAGCACGCACCTTGTTGCGCGCGATATAATCGGTGAGCTTGGCCACATGCGCCTGCTGCATCTCGTATTCCTTGCGCTGGCGTTCATAGATCATCTGCCGCGTCGCGGTAAATTTTGTATAATTCCCCTTATAGGCATTGACCCGAAGCCCCACAAGATCCCAGATTTTGTTACAGATTTTATCGAGGAAATACCGGTCGTGCGAAACCACAACAATGGCGCCCTTATATTCCTGTAAATAGCTTTCGAGCCACTGCAGGGTTGCGAAATCGAGATGGTTGGTCGGCTCGTCGAGCATGAGCAGGCCTGGGTTTGCGAGCAGGAGCTTGGCCAGCGCAAGCCGGGTTTTTTCACCGCCCGAAAGGGTCCCGCAGACCGTGCGATCATCCCGGTCCCCAAATCCCATACCGTTGAGAACGGTTCGGATTTTGACATCGATCTGATAGCCCTCATTCGTTTCAAACCAGGCCTGCAGGCGGTTATACTCCTCCGCGAGCGCGATATATTCCGCGTCCGCGTGGTCGGCATACTGTGCCATCCGCGCGGCCAGGCGCCTGAGCTTTGCCTGCGCGTCGAGCAGTTCCCCAAAGACCGACCGCATCTCCCCATAAATGGTATTTTCACTGTCGAGTCCGCTCGTCTGCCGCAGAAAACCGATCGAAAGGCCGCTTAAAACCGCGCGGTCCCCCTCGTCCGGCGGATAATCCCCGTTGAGGACATTGAGAAGGGTGGTCTTTCCCGCGCCGTTCGCGCCGACCAGGCCGATCCGGTCCCCTTCTTCAACCGCGGCGTTCACCCCTGTAAAGATGATCCTGTCGGCAAACAGCTTGGTTACATTTTCAAGGCTTACTAACATAAGAATTCTTCCATTCCCAATCGTTCAATCTTCCCCGAAGTCTTCCCCGGGCACAGGTGGCATATTGGTCTGCTGCGGCAGCGCGCTCACCGCTTCAAGCCGCCGCCGGATGGCGCGGGTACGCACACCGACCAGCTTGTCGAGTTCGCTGTTCGCCTGTTCAAGCCGCTGCTGGGTCGCCGCAAGCACCTCCCCGAACCGGTCAAATTCGGTCTTGACCGCGCCCAGTACCGCCCAAACTTCCCCGCTGCGCTTTTGAATTGCCAGCGTTTGGAAACCCATCTGCAAACTGTTCAGAAACGCGGCCATTGTGGTTGGACCAGCGATGGTCACCTTGAAGTCCCGCTGGAGCGGTTCCAGCAGGCCCAGGCGCAGCGCTTCGGCGTAAAGCCCCTCAAATGGCAGGAACATGACCGCAAAATCGGTCGTGCCCGGGGGATCGATATATTTGTCGCGGATGTCCTTTGCAAACAGCCGGATACGTGAGGACAGCACTGCCGACGCTTCGCTCACCGCGGCCGGGTCGCCCTTTTCATACGCTTCGGTCAGCCGCAGGTATGCGTCGGAAGGAAATTTCGCATCGATCGGCAGGAGAACAGGCGTTTCCCCATCCCCCGGCAGCACCACCGCGAACTCCACAACATTGCGGCTGTCCCGTTTGGTGGCGACATTGGCACGGTACTGTTCCGGCGAGAGTATTTCGGAAAGGATCGCGCCAAGCTGGACCTCCCCGAGGATGCCGCGCGTTTTGACATTGGAAAGTACTTTTTTGAGGTCTCCAACCCCGGCGGCAAGGCTCTGCATCTCTCCCAGGCCTTTATAAACCTGTTCGAGCCGTTCGCCAACCACCTGAAAGCTCTGATTGAGGCGGTTTTCGAGGGTGCGCTGCAGTTTTTCATCCACCGTATGCCGCATCTGCTCGAGCTTTTTCTCATTGTCCTGCTGGATCGCTTCCAGCCGCGTTTCAACCGTCTGGCGGATTCCGGAAAGCTGCTGTTCATTCTGCGCCGTAAAGGCACAAAAACGCGCGTCGATCCCGCGCATCCCATCCGAGACCGTTTTTTGCAGGGAGTCCTGCCGGCGGGAAAGCTGTTCGGACAGCTGCCGCTGCCCGTTTGAAAGCTGCGCCCCCAGCGTTCCCACGGTGCGCGCGACGTTTTGATGGGTTTCCTGCCGGGTCTGCCGTCCTTCGGAAAGAAACTGCTCCTGCAGGCGTTCCAGCTCATAAAGGATTGGCGCGGGATCGAAATCCGCGCTTTCCTGCGCGGACCTGCGTGCCGTCAAAAACGCCGCGCCTGCAAAAATGCAGGCAAACAGGCTGAAACCGGCCCCCAGCCACAACAGGATTTCCTGCACTGAAATTCCCTTCTTCCCCGCTTATCATTCCCGTTCTGTACACAATTAGAATTATTTTACCATAAACATCAAAAAAAGGGAATACCGCCCGCTCTTTTTTTATCGGTCCTTTTTTCATTCTGCCAAAAGAAAAAGGACGGCCTGCCTTATGAAAAGGCAGGCCGTTACTTTTTTATTACAGTACTTACATTACATACAGTACATACACCCATAATTTAGCCTTGGAGTATGGGTTGATTTACCAGCATAATCAGCGGCCTTTTGGGCATTACGCGTCAATTTGCCGGGTGGTCAGTTTTGGCTTGTCCGGTAGGCAGTTTTGGCTTGTCCAGTGGTCACTTTTGGTTTGCGGGGTGGCAAGAAGCGGTGAGTCCGCTCCGGAGGCGGATCTGATATAATAACCATGGAACAGTTATCATTTGGGTTTCCGGGCAGGTAGACCCGCGCCTTTGCCGATGCCGTCCCAATGCACAGGGATTTTACCGCGCGGGCAGGGACTCTATAAGAATTTGAGCAGTTCCCCAAAAAAGCCTGAAATTTGGAGAATGGGAGGGATAAATGGGAAAACTGTTTTTTGGGTACGCAGTTTTGGTTAGTGGTGTCTGAAGGAATTGAGTGAATTTTTGTCCGGTGTACGGCGAGGGACCTCCAATCCGGCTTAAAAAGGGACTTTGCGGACATTTTGGATGGGGGCGTATCCCGATATGGTGGAATCGAGAAAATGAAAGAAATCTTCTGAAAAACAGAGAAAATAGCGGATAATTTTGAAAAATTCGCAGCAAGAGTACCCAGTTTCGGTTAGCTGGCGGAGCGGGTGGTCAGTTTCTGAAGAACCAAATTGCAGGCAGGCTTTTGCCGGGAATCTGGGTACCATCGCGGGGAATGTCGGGAAATTAATACGCAAGGTAATTACTTTACAGGATTTCAGGGAATGGATACAGTTTGGAAAAATGTATGAAAAACGAAAAAAACAAGAGAAATCAGAAGATAAATTTAAAATTCGAGAAAATTTATTTCGTTTGGTACCCAGTTTCGGTTAGCTGACCGGCGGGGCAAAATTACATCCTGTAAAATAGGGTTTGTCCGGGATGATTCGATGAAAAATAAAAACAGAAGAAAATCGATGAAAACCCGTGTAAAAGGGATATAAATTTCGATAACTAGAATTATATTATTTGTTTGGTACGCACTTTCGGTTAGCGGTATCCCCAATATCTCGTGTTTTTATGTAATGGCAATAAGCTTTACATTTAAACGCCGAGGATCTTCTTGAGGATATCGTTCACCAGCTTGCTGTCGGTGACTTTTTGCGCTGTCGCGGCCCGGTGGATCGCTTCGATGACAGCCGCGTCAAGGTAAAAGGTTTTGTTTTTGGCGGCTCTTCCCTCCTCGCGCACAATGAACGCGGTCAAGTCGGGAATCGGCGCTGCGCTTTGCTGCTGCCTGCTTTTAGCCGGGGGCCTGCGGTTTGTGGGCGGGGTGGGTTCCGGGACGGCCGCCGCAGGTTCTGCCTGCGCCGGGACGGTTTCTTCCGCAGAGACAACCGGGACGGCCAAAGAGGCCTGCTGCACAGGCGCGGGGATGTCCTGCGTTTCCGGCTGGGCGCGGTGGGTTTTGTACTCTTTCGCCTGGCGTTCCAGGACGCTTTTTGTAAATTTATTTGCCATGATGTACTTCCTCCCTGCAAGGATCTTTCTGTTCATCGCGCGGCCCCGGCCCGCCTGGCGGAGGGTCTGGTCCGGCACACTATATTATAGGATCTTTTTTGCGAGCATTTCGTCGACTAATGACGCAATCGCGTCGCATCCTTTGGAGCGCAGGTCATAAATGGAAATGGGGACGGCGGCCAGCTCGCTTTCAGTGATGCGCACATTGCGCGGGATGATCGTCTCAAAGAGGATTTCACGCAGATCGGCGGTGTCGGGCGAGGTGCGCAGAAATTCCAGGAAATCCGCCGAAAGCCGGTTGCGCGCGTCGAAATCGTTGACGATAAACCCCTTGATATTGTCCGCGCGGCGCAGCCTGCGGCGGGCCTCCTCCCACAGCGCAATGAAAAGCTGGGCGCCTTCGATGGCGTTCATCGAAACGTCGCTCACCAGCATAATTGCGTCGGAGGCGAGAAATGCGTTCTGGTTGACAATTGACATACTGGGATTGGTATCGATCAGGATGTAGTCGTACTGGCCGAAAAAATCCTGATTGTCGGCGAGATAGTTTGAAAGGATCTGTTCACGCCCGGCGACCGAAGCAATCTTGAGCTCGGCCTTGTGCAGAAAGATCGATCCGGCGATCATGTCGAGCCCCGGCAGCCGGTCGATTGGGCTTTTAAGGATCAGCCGTCCGGGCGCGGGCTGCTCGGATTCGATGTTGTAGATATCGTAGGTGGTGCAGAGATCGGGATCGGTACGGTCGATGCCCATATTGTTGGTGAGGTTTCCCTGCAGGTCGCTGTCGACCACGAGCACGTGGTAGCCGAGCTGCGAAAGGATCCCGCCGATATTAAAGCAGAGCATTGTCTTGCCGACGCCGCCCTTCAAGGTTCCGAAGGTGATGATCTTGCCCATAATGTCCCTCCTGTGCGATAAGCGAATCTATTACCGAATCCATTATAACATAGATTGGAATATATATGCAAGAATATATTTGCGATCTTATTCGACAATATTATTTATATTATATTTTTTATTATAATATGTTTTATAATGAATATTATATAAATTATTATATTAATTAATATGATTTCTAATAGAAAAACGAATATAAAGATTAACAGATGAGCGCTTGCCTTCGCGAATACATTGTGCTACATTACATAACATGGATTCCCGACGATATGCGCGGCGAAAGGAGAACTCCCCATGCAGAAAAATGAACGGCTTCTCGAAGAGCTCCGCGGGCTGCTGCCCGAATACATGGCGCAGAAGCGCATCCTCATCGGCGGGCGGAAAAACCGCCTTATCCGCTGCATCAACCCGCAGCATGAGGACCGCCACCCGAGCATGTCCTATTACCAGCAGGCGCACAAGCTCAAATGTTTTTCCTGCGGCGCGAGCTATGACATCTTTGATGTGATCGCAATGGATTACCCGGACTGCGACAGTTTTCCGCGTCAGGTAAAGAAGGCCTGCGATATCTTCGGCCTGCCGTTCCCGGAAGATTTTGGCCGCGGCGACAGGGCGGTTCTGTCCGCCCGCGCGCCCGCGGCCATCCGGAAAACGCTCCCCGCCGCCACTTTGCCTGCGCCGCAGGAGTCCGTGCCGCAGGCGGATTATACGGCGCTCATTGAAGAAAAGATCAAGACGCACGGGCTCGGCGGGGAATATTTTGAAAAGCGCGGCATTTCGCGGCGGCTCTGCGAAAAATACCGTCTTTTCCAGGCAGACGGGCGCGCATGGATGCCGGTGTTTGAAGATGGGAAATGTATCTGCTACTGCGCGCGGGCAATTTCGGATACCCTCCAGCCACGGTATAAAAACAGTCCCGGCCCGATGGAGATTTTCGGCGCGCGCTATTTTCACGGGGAAGGGGAGGGGGGCGCCCTCTTCATCACCGAATCGATCCTCGACGCGCTGTCGGCGGAGGAATGCGGCTATCAGGCGGTGGCGCTCTGCGGCGCGGCGAATGTGCGCAAATTCCTGGAGCTTTGCCGGGCGAATCCCGCCGCCGCAAACCGATATAAGCTGATCGCGGCGGGCGACGCGGACGAGGCGGGCCGCCGGATGAACGCGGAGCTGGCCAAAGGCCTGCGGGCGCAGGAGCTTTCCTGCGGGGAAATCCAGCTGCCCGCGCAGGTAAAAGATTTTAACGAACTGCTGATGCGCGACCGGGAAGTGCTGCGGATGGTGCTGGGCTTATCGGCGTCCGCCGACCGGCGGGCCTATGAAAAGACGAGCGCGGCGGCGGCGGTGGGGGAATTGCTTGACGAAGCGATCCGCCGCGCCTCCCGCGACGCCTGCCCGACGGGTTTCCCGGCGCTCGACCGGGTGCTGGACGGTGGGCTTTATGCCGGGCTCTATATCATCGGCGCGATATCGTCGCTGGGCAAGACGTCGTTTGTTTTGCAGATAGCGGATTATATCGCGGCGCATGGAACCGACGTGCTCTATTTTTCGCTGGAGATGAGCCGTATGGAGCTGATGTCCAAGAGCATCTCCCGCCTCACCTATCAAAACGACCCGGCGGCGGGGCATGCGGACGCCTTCACCGCCCGGCAGGTGATGCGGCTGCGGCAGGACATCGCGCCGGAACGGGGGATTCTGCTGAGCAATTCGATCGAACAATATAAATATGAAGCGCGCCGGCTTTTCCTGCGGGAAGGGATTGGGGATATTTCGGCGGCGGATATCCGCGCCGCGGTGGGCGAACATATCCGGCTGCGCGGCTGCAAGCCGGTTGTGGTTGTGGACTACCTGCAGATTCTCAAGCCCGCCGATCCGCGCGCCACCGACAAACAGAACACCGACCGCAGCGTGGTCGAGCTCAAACGCATCAGCCGGGATTTCGACCTGCCGGTGCTCGCCATTTCGAGCTTCAACCGGGAGAATTACCGCAACGCGGTTTCGATGGAGGCGTTTAAGGAGAGCGGCGCGGTGGAATATTCCTCCGACGTGCTGCTGGGCCTGCAGCTTTCCGGGGCGGGGGAGCCGGGGTTCGACGTGAACGCCGCCAAGGCGCGCAGCCCGCGCGCGGTTGAGCTGGTGCTGCTCAAAAACCGAAACGGCGTGCCATATGCGCGCATCGAGTATGCTTATATCGCGCGCTTTGGCTATTTTGGCGAAGGCGCGGTACGGTAATCTTGCCGGGGGCAAGGAATGATCGGTAGAATGCTCGAAAAAGCCGGTCGGTTTTTCAAAGAAATGACAAAACGGTAACAAAAAGTTACAAAACTATGACAAAACCCATTGACAATATGAAGATTTTGGGATAGAATTATGACCACAGGAGAAATTTGGAGAGATTTTTCCCAATCAAAATGATTTACTAGGAGGAATTCCCAATGAAAAAGGTACTTGCGCTCGTTCTGGCGCTGGCGACCGTTCTGTCCCTGGGCGTCACCGCTCTCGCTGCGGACGTGGACATTGAGGATCAGGACTTTGCCAATGTCTATCTGAAAGACGCGTATACTGCTGATTTTGGCGGTTGGACCAAGGCCACCAACGCGCTGGATGTCGTTCCGGACAAAACCCTGTATTATGTCCTGGATAAAGTCGAAATTGCTGCGAACACCTTGGCAGCTGCTCATGATAAGATTGAGGTAACCCCCGCTGAGCTGGCCGACGGCGACCTGTTCAAGGTCAAGTTCGACAAAGAGAACAGCAAATACATCAAATCGATCAAGCTGGTCGAAAAAGATGTTGGTGGCGCTGCTGGCCGTGAAAATGTCATTGAGGTCAAGCTGAACGACGATCAGACCGACAACGAGTACAAAATCCAGTTCACCGCTTCCTTCACCGCGAAGGGCAAATATATGGATACGCTTGCTGCTGGACTGAAAGACTTTGAAATCTTCTTCAAAGAGCAGACCATCTGGATGGGCAACAACAAGGTTGAGGAAGAGGACTATGACACCACCGCTGGAACCGGCGGCATCTTTGTCAAACCGGTCAAGAACGAAGAGAACACCATCACCTGGGAAGACGAGAACAACACCCTCGCCGTCCTGACTGCTGACATGGATTCTTCCACCCAGTACTACTTCCCGAAACTCTCCACCAAGTGGGACAACGTGAAGTATGCCGAGCTGTTCAACGATCAGGACGCTTTCGTCCGTCAGTGGGTTGGCACTCCGGAGATCTCCTCCACCTCCCGTGCGGTTCTTGAACTCAACGTTCCTTACATCGATGATGATGAGGAGCTGACTGTTGACGAAGATTCCATCATTGTCTACGAAGAAACCGCTGATGGCGAGCTGATCGACATCACTTCCAAGGGTACTTTTGGCTACAATGACGACGACGAGTTTGTCTTCACCATGAAGACCCGCCGCCTGGGCACCTACATCTTCGCTGAAGCTCCGGTTACCGAAGCTGAAGATGAAGTTCCGGCTGACGAAGTTGTCGGCGCTGACAAAGTCAACCCCGGCACTGGCTTCTAATTTACCCCCAATCATAACTGTATGATACAAAGGAACGGACGGCTCTCCACGTCCGTTCCTTTTGCGTTTGTTTACAAATTGTTCATAAATAATTGCGATAAAAAGCAATAATTTCCAATAACTGTAAGAAAAGTGACAGAGCGGTAACAAATAAATTGCAAAAGTTACAATTTGGTTACAAAAAGCCCTTGACATTTCCTGTTTCACGGGATATACTGGTAACAGTTAAGGCAAGGGTTGGAGGACCTTTCCTTACGCGCTTTTCAAAACTGATTTACACTTATTAAGGAGGAATTTCCAATGAAAAAGATTCTTTCGGGAATCCTGGCCGCTGCGATGGTCATGAGCTTCGCTTCTGTGGCCGCTATGGCTGCTCCGCTGACTAGCGGAAACGATAAGGCTGTTACCGGTAAGATTTCTACCGTTGTATTCTACGACGATGATGACGAGAAATATGCGGATACTGAGGTCAAGTTGGGCACGGACGGTTCTATCCTGGCCGAGGATCGCATTGCCCCGAATTCGATCATTTATGCTTATATTAAAGATGTAAACTGGGATACAACTGGCGCTATCGCTGGCAACCATAGCGCAACGATTAAATCCATTCAGGACAAGGATCTCTTCAAAATTGACATTGATAAAGACACCAACGGCAAAATGATCAAGAAGATCTCCTATGACGGCGACAAGAAGATCCCGGGAGGCGATCGTGCGCTCCGCCTCAAGATCGAACTGGCGGACACCACGACCACTTCTGAGATCCACACCGATGGTACCATCTCCTTTATTGCAAAGAAAGATTCCACCGACAAGATCGGCGGAACTGAAACCTTTGTCAAGGGCGACAAGATTGTCATTCCGTACTCCTTCTGGATCAACAACGAGAAGAAGACCAACGATGACAACCCGGATGCGGGCGACCGTGTTTACTTTGATCCTGACAAGAACGACACCAACACCCTGATCTGGGGCGACGACCGTGCCGCTCTGAAGTTCGAAGCTGACGACGATGCTTCCAAATTCTATGCCCGTCTGTCCACCAGCACCGACCGCACCCTGTACGCTGAGTACGGCGATCCGGTTGACGCTGACCTGTGGTTCTATGACTTCGTCACCAACCCGACCATCCCGTCGACCTCCCGCGCGACCCTGACCCTTGGCATTCCGTGGGACGAAGATGATGACGATTATGTTCCGGATCCGGAAACCTGCTTCATCTACGAGAAAGATGCTGATGGCAACCTGACCGACGTCACCGACAAGTTCACCTTCTCCGAAGATGACGAAGAGATCCCTGGCTGGTCCATGAAGACCCGCGTCCTGGGCACCTACGTCCTCTCCGACACTGAGCTCGACATCGAAGCGATCAACGCTGACGATGAGGATGACGACGATGCGGCTGCCGATGTCACCACCCCTGACGGCGGCAAAGACATCCCGCAGACCGGTTCCAGCGACATGGTTAACGTAGCGGTTGTTGCCGCTGTTGTTTCCCTGGCTGCTGCTGGCGCTGTCGCGTTCCGCAAAGTGAAATAAGAACCCTTTTTAAAGGCTGATTGAGAAACCGCCCGCCGGCTGCCTCCACAGCCGGCGGGATTTTCCCTCAAAAATCCGCGCCGAAGGCGCACCTTGTCCCGGATATTCTTCGGGCAGGCCGCGTGCAGGTATGGTGTAATGGCAACACTTCTGCTTCCCAAGCAGACAACGCGAGTTCGATCCTCGTTACCTGCTCCACATAAAAAGAACCCGTCCTGAAAAGGGCGGGTTTTTTCTTGAAACAATTCAGACTACCAGGCAAAAGACGCGAGTTCGATCCTCGTCACCCGCTTCACAAAAACACGCTTTCCATTCGAAGGGCGTGTTTTTCATTGTCGAAAAATAATGGAAGATGTGGTATACTGAAAGCGCATGAATTGCGGGCGTTTTTGCCACTAATAAAATGTAAGGCGGCGGCGCCGTTGGCCTGTCTCGCGGGAAAGGGCAGGCGGAGAGCACGACGCCGGACGCCTTGCTTTTTTGGAAATTTTATTTGGGCGCGCCCATCGAACGCGCCGGGGAGCTTTGGAAATAAGAACGGAGGGATGACGCATGAAAAGCGTATCCAGATGGCTGATCCCCACACTCATCGCGGCAGTGATTGTTGCCGCGGTAGGGGCGGGATATTTTTTGTCGCGGCCGCAGACCGATGCGCTCTATGCATCGGTGACTGTTACGGCAACCGCGGAGGACGGGCAGGGTGTGCTGCCGCAGAGCGGTTTCGCGGTTTCGAGCAGATACAGTATCAAGGAAGCTGACTTGCGGGCAATGCTCGATGTGGAGCCGGATTTGGAATATACCTTGTCCGGGTCGGGAAAAAACTGGACGCTTACGCCATCCGCACCGCTTTTGGATAATACGGTTTACACCATCCAGGTGAAAAACCCGGCTGGAGACGTGGTGCAGTCGTTTGCGTTCCAGACACGCAGCGACCTTTTGGTGGGGGCGACCTACCCAGCCGATGAAGAAGGTTATGTCGAACCGGAATCCGGAATCGAAATCACCTTTAACGCGCCGGACGTCGACCTTTCGGCACATTTTGGAATCCTGCCGGAGATTTCCGGTAAGTTTGAAGCCTCCGGTTACACGTCGGTATTCATTCCGGATGAGCCGCTCGCGCAGAACAGTATCTATCGGGTGACTCTGCGCGCCGGGCTGCGCGCGCCGAACGGAATGACGCTCAAGGAGGATTATACCTTCTCGTTTGAGACCTCAAACGCCCAGGATGACAAGGACGATTATAGGCGGCTGCGGCTTGCGGGTGATTATGCGGAAACCTTCCTGCCGGGAGATCCGCTCGCGGTTGGGCTTTCAAGCGGCGTGAAGATCAACGGAAATATGAATGTGACGGTCCATCGTTATCCGGATATCAATGCCTATCTGCGGGAACTGCAGGCGTACGGCTCGTTCTATGAGGAGCGTTATGGCGCCAAAACCGATTATGTCGCCGCCACTGCCGGACTGGAGGAGGTCTTTTCGTATCAGGGAAAGCTGTTCCAGAAAACCGACTACTGGGGAGATTTATATGCCATTCTGCCCGATGAACTTGGGGAAGGGCATTATATTGTGACAATTTCCGGGCAGGATGACGAGGGAAACAACCAGTTTGTGCAGAAACTTCTGCAGATCTGCAACCTTTCCCTATACACACAGAGTGTGGAAGGGGATACCCTCTTCTGGGTTAACGATCCGGTCAGCGGAGAACCGGTCGCGGACGCGTCTCTGCGGCTGACCGAGGCGGTCAAGGATGGCAGGCTGTTCGACGGCGTCACGACAGCGGATGGCATCGCCAAGATTTCCACTGGCAAGACGGAAGAAGCCTATCTCGAAGTGGTGCGGAACGGCAAGCTCGCCTATGTGGAAAAGGTGCGGCTTTCCGGAGCAAAGGACGCGCCGGTTTCCGAACGCTATTATACCGCGCTCTATACGGACCGTGAGATTTACCAGCCGAATGATTCCATTAAATTCTGGGGCGTTGTGAAGCCCCGCCGCCAGGGGAATTCGCTGCCTAAGAGCGTCTATGCGGAGCTGACCGGATCATGGCCGGAAAATACCGTCTACAAGGTAAAAGCAGCGGTAAACGAGGACGGAACCTTTATTGGGGAGATGCCCATCACCGGAATCAAGAAAGACTGGTACAGCTTCAAGATTACCAATGGTGAAGAGGCGGACAACACAGGCGGCCGGTATGAAGCGGCCGGCGTTTATACCAGCAAGGGCTTTTTGATTGAGGAATACACCAAGCCGCCTTACGCCATCACGGTCAAAGCCGACAAGGACTGGTACTATGCAAATGAGCAGGTCCGGTTCTCGGTTTCCGCTTCCTATTTTGACGGCACGCCGGTTTCGGGCGGGCGGCTGCGGTTCTCCTCTTATCAGTTGGGGCTGATGTCGGACGATGAAAAAGGGATCATCACGCTCGACGAGGCGGGACAGGGGAGTATCACCCTTTCCTATGTCCCGGACGGGGAAGCCCTTTCCTGGAACCCAATGAGCGTCTGGTATGAGGTCTCGAACGCCGATCCGGAGGACGTATACGTCTTTACATCCGGTTCGGTGCGGATGCTCCCCTCACAGATCGCGGTGGAGGTGGATTCCGCCGCGGAGGGGAAACTCACTGTGCGCGCCGCGCAGATTGATGTTTCAAAGCTCGGCGAAGCGCCGCAGGTGCGGCCGCTCAAAACGGATGAAAGCGAATTTGACCGGCTGGCCGGTGCGCCCGCGGATCTTCCGCTGACAGCAACAGTACATAAGGTTCAGTATGTCCAGACCCCGGTAGGCAGTTATTACGATCCAGTCAATAAACGTACCGTTACGCGGTATGAAAGCAACCGGGTGGAATCGGTGGAGGACACCCGCCAGATCTCCACGGTGGGCGGTACAGCGGTACTGGACTATCCGTATGAATCCACCACGGACACCTATTACCGGCTCGAACTGACCTTTGATGGGCAGGTGATCGGCCAGGTGCAGGAGATGCACAGCCTGCGGCCCTATTATTTCTCGCCAAACAGCGACGGGGAAAAGCGCTACAGCTTTACCAGCGGGGAAAGTTTTGACAGTAACCGGCTCGCCGTGCCGCTTGGGGAAACCATTCCGCTCGGGCTTTACGAAAACGGCCGGCAGATCCAGCCGGAAGGCCGGGTGCTTTACAGCACTGTGCAGCGAAAGACCCTTTCGACCGCGCTGTTCGAAGGGGGAGCGGCGTCGCTCACAATGGAGGAACAGTATCTCCCGAACGTCGTGATCGTGGGGGCTTATTTCGACGGGCGGCACGTTTACCTGATCGAAAACCTCTATGTCACCTATGATTACACAGGGCAGGAACTCACTGTGCAGGTGAAGCCCACCGCTGAAAGCTATCGTCCCGGTGAGAATGCCGTGGTCGAATTGACCGTTACCGACGCGCAGGGCAGCCCTGCCGCCGCTTCGGTCTGTATCGGCGTGGTGGATGAGGCTGTCTTTGCGATTGCCGGGCAGGAGATCGACCTGGCGGCGCAGATTTACGGCAGCATCTATCATCCATCGGTGGAGCAGGGCGTCTCCTACAGCGAATACGCGCTTGATGAGGCGAATCCAGCCACTGCCGGGGGCGTTGGCACGGGCGGCGGCGGAGATGGCGTGACGCAGGTGCGCGAGGAATTTGTGGATACCGCTTCCTTCCAGACGGTCGTGGTTGACGCGACCGGTAAAGCTGCCGTTGAAGTGAAACTGCCGGACAACATCACCTCCTGGAGGGTTACCGCCTGCGCGGTGACGTCCGACCCGCTTGTGAAGGCGGGCAGCGGTGTTTCAAACGCGGTCGCGACCCTGCCTTTCTATCTGCAGGTGCTCCATTCGGACAGCTACCTCGAAGGGGACGATGTTTCAATGACCCTGCAAAGCGTTGGGACCGAGGTCACTCTCCTTTCAGGGCAGGCGGAATATACCATCACCGTTCATAAAATGGATGGCACCGAGATCGACCGTCTAACCGCTTCCGGCAAGCCGGGCGAGCGGGTACAGTTCAATTTCGGCAAGTACGACGCGGGCCAGTATTATTTGCAGGCCGCAGTCAAATGCGGCAGCCTTTCCGACGCGGTCAAACAGGAGTTTGCGGTGATCCGTCAAGGGCTTACCGTGCCGGTGATCCGTTCGATGCCGCTTTCAGAACTTTCTGGGCTTTCCAGCGTGCGCTATCCGGTGCGGATGCTTGTCTATGACCATCGGATGACAGCCTATATGGATGGTGTGCAGAAGCTCGCCGGGCAGTCCGGCAGCCGGACCGAAGTCCTGGTTGCCGCTTACCGCGCGCAGGTCGCATATAACGAGCTGCTCGATCCATCCGAGCGGATGCGTGTGTACAAGGATGAACGTCTCGAGCAAATCCAGGGCGAGAGCGGGGTGAAATTGCTGCCGGTTTCTGAACCGGATGCCGCTGTGACCGCAAAAATGCTGGCGGCGGCGCCCGACCAGATCAACCGCAGCTCGGCCAGGACCTTCCTGCAGGAGGTGCTCAAGGACCCTGCCGCCACGCCGGATGACCGGGTTATGGCCCAGATGGGGCTTGCGGCCGCGGGCGAACCGGTGTTGCTCGATATCACCCGCATGCTGGAGGAGCCGACGCTCACAGCGGCGCAGAAACTTTACCTCGGCGTGGGGCTTGCAAAGCTCGGTGATTTTACAGGCGCGGAGAAGGTCTATGCTTCGCTCGGCGGGCAGATCGTTGCCGAAGGGGATCTCAAATATGTCGAGACGGGCGGCACCTTCGACGAGCGGGTGCAGAACACCGCCGCCGCGCTGATGCTCACTTCGATCACCTCGAATCCGGACGCGGATGCTCTGATGCGTTACCTCAATCTGCAAAATACCAACCGCCGGGCGTCAACCACCGTGCTCTACAACCTCGAGCAGCTTGCCTATATTGAGAACTTTACCATTCCGGCCGGATCGGCCGGCGCAAAGTTCAGCTATCTGCGCGACGGGGAAAAACAGACGGTGGACCTGTCCGGGAAGGGCTGGGAAGCGATTTCGATGAGCTATGAAGCACTGACCGCCGCCCAATTTGAAGGCGGGAAGGACGTCTATGTAAGCGCCGCCTATACCGGTTACGCGGATGCGTCCGGCGCGGCGGACAACAGTAAGGTGAAGGTGACCAAGTCTTATACGCCGGTTTCCGGCGATGAGATCGGCATTGGAAGCCGGGTCCGGGTTTCGGTCCGGGTCGAATTTGCAGAAGACGCGCCTTCCGGCTGCTACATCATTTCGGATTATATCCCGTCCGGCATGCGCTTTCTGCCGATGCTTTACGACAGCCGCCTGAATCCGGCGTATGACTGGTGCTGGGGCAATGTCGAAAATGAGGGCCAGACGGTGCGCGGCTACATCTATCTTGACCGTGGCGAGCTGCCGCAGCCCGTGCCCTACGATAGCGAGGCTGAGGAAGAGGAGCTCCTGGAAGAAGGGATTAAGATCAATCCTGGAACTGAAGAAGCGGCCGTCCCCGTCACGGATTCGGAAATGGAATTCACCGAGGGTGCGTTGGACAGCTATACGCTGACCTACTATGTGAACGCGGCGATGGCGGGCGATTTCGTCACAGAAAGCGCTTATGTCACACCGCCCGGCGACGGCCTCGCCGCGAAATCCCCGCGCGGTAAGATCGTCATCCAATAAGCAGATAGAAAGCCGTCCGGTAAGGAAAAATTCCTGCCGGACGGCCTTTTGCAACCTATGGTTGACAAACTGCAAGCCGCTGTTTTCTTGATTATCCTGGCCATTTCGGGTATATTGACAACAAGGGAAAAGGGGGAGAACGGGATGAATTTTTGTGACAAGCTGGTTCAGCTGCGCCGGGAGCGTGGCTTTTCACAGGAACAGCTGGCGGAGATTTTGCATGTGACCCGTCAGTCGGTCAGTAAATGGGAAGCTGGGAACGCAACGCCGGAACTTGCAAAGTTGATCGCGCTGGCGGATATTTTTGGCGTGAGCCTTGACTATCTCGCGCGGCCGGAACAGACTGAACGCGCCGCCGCGCGGCCGGACGACGCGGCGCTTGCCAGAGAATTGGCCGAGCTGCGCAGGTGCGTCAAGCGGCGGGATGGTTATGAATACCGCAGCAAAACAACCCTGTTTGGGCTGCCGCTTGTGCATATCAAGATCTCCCGTTACGGAAACGCTGTTGCAAAAGGGATTATTGCGATCGGCAACATCTCGGTCGGCGTTTTGAGCCTTGGCGGGCTGGCGCTGGGGCTTCTGAGTTTCGGCGGCGTCTCTTTGGGCCTGCTCTTTGCCTTTGGCGGGTGCGCGCTCGGTGGGATCAGTTTCGGTGGCTTTTCAATCGGAGCACTTGCCTTCGGCGGCTTTGCAGTCGGCATCTACGCCATCGGAGGCAGTGCGTTTGCGCATACGCTGGCGGTCGGCGCGACAGCGATGGGAAACGCGGCGATTGGCGTAAGCGCACGCGGGGAACAGGTGCTTATGATTGACGGCGCGACGCAGGAGCAGGTACGCCTGTTTCTGCTCCAGAATTGTCCGCACCTGTGGAAATGGCTTGTGCGTCTGGCCATGAGCCTTGCAAACCCCTGAAACGAAACACCGCCCGGACGCGACTGCGTCCGGGCGGTGTGCGTTTTCCGGAGGAGTGGTTCTCACCTTGCCGGATGGGGGCACACAAGGGGATTGCGAGCCGTAGCGAGCGTTTCGAGCGCAACCGCCTTTGGCGGCTCTTAGCGCGAGATAGGCTGCCGGTCTTCCGCCCGTGAGATGCGCTGACGAACGTCGGCGCGCCGCTCAGGCCGCGGGCCGGGCAGTGAGGAATGAGGAAAGCTGCGGCCGGGAGCCGCAGTTTTCGCGTATCATCGTTTCCATTTTTCGCAGAGTGCGTTGATCTGGTCGGCAAATCTGGCAAGATCCTTGTTCGCGCCGCCCTTGTTCTGTTCGATCACCTGCATCAGGCGCTGTCCGGCAGCGACCAGGCGGGTAAAGACAGAAGAAACCGGCTTGACGGTGACCTTTTTCGGTTCCCGCTTGATGCCGGGTTCGAGCATCGTGTTGGTGGCGAGGTCGAAGCTCGCCTGATAGTCGGGCGCGGTTGCCGGGATGCCATACCGCTCTGCGACCAGTTCTGCGAACGCGGTGCAGGTGGCGTCCTCGCCATGGACGACAAAGATGTGTTCGGGTTTCTTCTGGTAGGCGTCGAGCCAGCGCAGCAGGCCGTTTTGGTCGGCGTGGCCGCTGATGCCTTCGAGCTGGGTGATTTCGGCTTCAACATCGATCGTTTCGCCGAAGAGCTTGACCGATTTCGCGCCCTCAATCAGCGCGCGGCCGGTGGTGCCGACCGCTTGGTAACCGACGAACACAATGGTGCATTCTGGCCGCCAGAGGTTGTGCTTCAGATGGTGCTTGATGCGTCCGGCCTCGCACATGCCGGATGCGGAGATGATTACCTTGGGGCGATTGTCGAAGTTGATGGCGCGGGATTCGTCGCTGGTGACTGCGAGCTCGAGCCCATGGAAGGTGATGGGATTGATCCCGTGCTGAACCAGCTCCATGGCTTCCTCATCGAAATAGCCGTAACGGTTTTCGTTAAAGATATTGGTTGCCTCGATGGCGAGCGGACTGTCCACGTAAACCGGGAAATTCTTGTGGCCCTTCACAAGGTCGCGCGCGCGGATTTCCCGCAGGAAATAGAGCAGCTCCTGCGTGCGTCCGACCGCGAAGGAGGGGATCACGACGTTGCCGCTGCGGTCGAGGGTTTTCTGGATGACACTGGCAAGCAGCGCGGTATAATCGGGAGGGACATTGTGGTTGCGGGTGCCGTAGGTCGATTCGATAACGACATAATCGGCTTCATCTATGTACTGCGGGTCGCGGATCAACGGCTGGTTGAGGTTGCCGATATCGCCCGAAAAGACGATTTTTTTGGTGATGCCGTCTTCGGTGACCCAAACTTCGATCGAAGCGGAGCCGAGCAGATGCCCCACATCGATAAAGCGTATCCGGACGCCTTCGCAGAGTTCGGCCATTTCGTTGTATTCATGCTCCTGAAGCTGGGAAATAATCTGTTCCGCGTCCTGCATGGTGTACATCGGTTCGACCGGTTCACGGCCAGCGCGTTTGCCTTTGCGGTTTTTCCATTCGGCTTCAAACTCCTGAATATGAGCGGAGTCGCGCAGCATGATGCCGCACAGGTCGGCGGTGGCGGAGGTGGTGACCACCGGCCCCCGGAAACCGTATTTCGCAAGCAGCGGCAGACGGCCGGAATGGTCGATATGCGCGTGGGTGAGCAGCACAAAATCAATTTCCCCCGGTGCGACCGGCAGTTCCTGATGTTCATATTCATCGGGGCCCTGCTGCATGCCGCAGTCGATCAGGATCTTTTTGCCGCAGGCCTGCAGATAATGGCAGCTGCCTGTGACTTCATGGGTCGCACCCAGAAACGAGAGTTTCATATAGTTACCTCCTGATGCAATTTAAAAAGAACCTATGTCCATTTTAATGCTTTTTCATAGTATTTACAAGTGAATATTATGTAAACTGTCCATTGGTAGCACTTTCCCGCAAATTTTGTCGGTCTCTCCCCTTTACTTCCGGTTTCTTACAGGTATAATTATTATAGAATTTTATGCCTTGCCGTTGGAAAGTAGGAAGAGAAGATGTTTACAGCAAAGACATATCACTTTGCCGAAAGCCTTGACGATGCGTTCGGGCTTCTGCAAAAGAACAAGACCAATACCATTTTGGGCGGCTGCGGATGGCTGCGGATGACCAACAAACGCATTTGGACTGCCATCGATTTGGGCCGCCTTGGCCTTGACCAGATCGAAGAAACTCCGGAAGCCGTCCGGCTGGGCGCATCGGTGACCCTGCGCCAGTTGGAGACCTGCCCGGCGCTGCGGGGGGCGTTCGGCGGTATCCTGCCGGAAAGCGTCCGGCATATCGTGGGCGTGCAGTTTCGCAACATGGCCACGGTCGGCGCGAGCGTATTCATGCGCGCGGGCTATTCCGACCTGTGCGCGGCGCTGCTCGCGCTCGACGCGTCGGTCGTGCTGCACGCGGGCGGGGAAATCCCGTTCGCGCAGTTCCTCGAAATGCCCTATACCCGCGATATCCTGACCCATGTGACCATCCGAAAGGATGGCCGTAAAGCCGCCTATGAGTCTCTGCGCCTTTCCGCCACCGATTTTCCGGTGCTCGCGGTCGCGGTCAGCCGTCTGGGGGATGACTGGCGCGTTTCGGTTGGCGCGCGGCCGGGAAAAGCGTGCCGCGCGCCCGAAGCGGAGCGGCAGCTCGCAGCGGGCGCGTGGGCGGCGGCCGGTGAGGCCGCCGCCCACGAATTGCGGTTTGAGACGAATCTGCGCGGATCGGCGCAGTACCGCCGGGCGATCACGCCGGTGCTGGTGCAGCGCGCGGTGAAGAAGCTGATGGAGGGGGAGAGCGGCAGATGAAAGTAAAGGTAACGGTCAACGGGAAGCTTTATGACAAGCATATCCCGAACGATATGATGCTGATCGATTTTCTGCGCAAATACGGCTTTGTGAGCGTCAAGCGCGGCTGCGACACCGCGAACTGCGGACTGTGCACCGTCTGGGTGGATGGCGCACCGGTGCTTTCCTGTTCCTATCCGACAGCCCGCGCCGACGGCAAACAGGTCACGACCCTTGAAGGCGTGGCGGAGGAAGCCGCGGAATTCGGCCGGTTCATGGCGGCGCAGGGGGCTGAACAATGCGGCTTCTGCAGCCCGGGATTTACCATGAGCGTGCTTGCAATGAAGCGGGAACTGCAAAGCCCCTCCCGTGAGGAGATCCAGGAATATCTCGCAGGCAATCTCTGCCGATGCTCCGGCTATACCTCCCAGCTGGCGGCGATCGAAAAATACCTGAAGGGGGAGCGGCCATGAACACGGTAGGACAGCGCATCCCCAAGATCGACGCGGCCGCCCTCACCACTGGCAAGGGTGTCTACACCGAAGACCTGACCCCACAGAACTGCCTGGTGGTCAAGGTGCTGCGCAGCCCGCACGCGCATGCGCGGATCAAATCGATCAAGTGCGACACCGCGCTGAAGGTAAACGGCATCGAATGCATCCTGACTTATAAAGATGTTCCGAAGATCCGCTACACCTTCGCGGGCCAGAGCTATCCGGAGCCGAGCCCTTACGACCGCTACATCTTGGAGGAGGTCGTGCGGTATGTCGGCGACCCGGTCGCGATCGTGGCCGGGCGGGACGAACGCACGGTCGATAAGGCGATGAAGATGATTCGGGTCAAATATGAGGTGCGCGAGCCGCTCCTCGATTTCGAACAGGCGCTCGACAGCCCGGTTGTGGTGCATCCGGAAAGCGATCTGCATTACAATTTCGACATCGGCGGAGATCCCGCCCGCAACCTGGTGGCGAGCGGGGAGGACAGTGCGGGCGACGTGGAGGCAGCGCTCGCGGGGTGTGATGTCGTTATCGACCGCACCTACTACACCAAGGCGAACGCGCAGGCGATGATGGAAACCTTCCGTACTTATACCTATCTTGACCACAACGGCCGGCTGAACGTGGTTTCCTCGACCCAGATCCCATTTCACTGCCGCCGGATCATCGCGCATGCGCTGGGTCTGCCCAAAACCGCTGTGCGGGTGGTAAAACCCCGAATCGGCGGGGGGTTTGGCGCAAAACAGGCGATGGTGAGCGAGCTGTTCCCGGCCATCGTGACGCTGCGGACCGGGAAGCCCGCGCGGATCGTTTTTACCCGTCAGGAGACCTTCTCCGCTTCGAACAGCCGTCACCAGATGCGCCTGCATGTCCGGCTCGGCGCAACCAGGGACGGCGTTGTAAAGGCGATCAGCCTGCACACCCTTTCGAACGCAGGCGCCTATGCGGAACACGCCTGCACGACAATCGGTCTTTCCGGCACCAAGACGATTGCGCTTTATTCTCATGCAAAGGATCATTATCGTTTCACCCACCAGAACGTTTACACCAACACGATGGCGGGCGGGGCGTTTCGCGGCTACGGCGCGACGCAGGGTTGCTTTGCCATTGAGTCCGCCGCCAACGAGCTGGCCGCGCATCTGGGCATCGATCCCACCGAGCTGCGGCTGCGCAACATTCCCAGCGTCGGTGATCCGATGCCCGCCTTCAAGGATGGGCCGCTCTCTTCGAGCCGTCTGGAGGACTGTATTCGCCGCGGCCGCGAGCTGATCGGCTGGGATGAAAAATACCCCTGCCGCCAGCTGGATGACCATACCGTGCGCGCGGTGGGCATGGCGATCACCATGCAGGGTTCCGGTATCGCGGGGATCGACACCTGTTCCGCGACACTGCGGCTCAATGACGATGGTTTCTACACCCTGATGATCGGCGCGACCGATATGGGCACCGGTTGCGATACCATCCTTGCGCAGATGGCCGCCGAGGTGCTGCACTGTCCGATCGAACGGATCACGGTGGACGGCGTGGACACCGACCACAGCCCGTTCGACAAGGGTTCCTACGCCTCCAGCACCACCTACGTGACCGGCATGGCGGTCGTGAAGGCCGCAACCAAACTCTGCGATATTATCCGGCAGGAGGGGGCGCGGCGGCTCGGTATCCCGGTGACGCAGGCGAACTTTGACGGAGATCGGGTGCTTTCAACCATGGACCCGGGCAAGGCGATTTTACTTTCCACGCTTGCACAGGCGCTTTGTGTAGGCGCGGGGCGTTGGCTGCAGGTCACCGAGACACATGCAAGCCCGGTTTCGCCGCCGCCGCTGATGGCGGGT
Organism: Anaerotruncus sp. AF02-27; assembly: GCF_003465835.1. Classification (NCBI taxonomy): domain Bacteria; kingdom Bacillati; phylum Bacillota; class Clostridia; order Eubacteriales; family Oscillospiraceae; genus Anaerotruncus; species Anaerotruncus sp. AF02-27. Next base: position 46,059 of record NZ_QSBX01000022.1, read on the forward strand.
TTTGCCGAGGTCGAAGTCGACCTGCAGACCGGGCAGGCCAAAGTGGTCGACTATGTCGGCGTGGTCGACTGTGGCACAGTCATCAATCCGAATCTTGCCACGGTGCAAGCGCAGGGTGGTATCGCGCAGGGGATCGGCATGGCGCTTTATGAGGATGTCCAGTATGACTCACGTGGCCGGATGAGGAACAATTCCTTTATGCAGTATAAGATCCCGTCCCGGCTCGATCTGCCGGAGATCCGGGTGGAATTTGCGCCGAGCTACGAGCCTTCCGGACCGTTTGGCGCAAAATCGATCGGCGAGGTGGTCATCAACACGCCGTCGCCCGCCATTGCAGATGCGGTTGCCAACGCCACCGGCGTGCGGGTGCGTGAATTGCCGCTCACCCCGGAAAAGATCCTGTTGGGAATGAAAGCTGGTGGATGCTGATGGGGTTCGCACAGTTTTTGATCAACCGCAACTGGCGCTCAGCGCAAAAGGTGGTTTGCCGCCTGACCGGCGACGACAGCTGGCTTTCCCGGCCGCTCTCCCAGGAGAACGTCGAAGAGGCGGTACAGCTGCTCGCGCCGATGGTCGAGACCCGGCATATGAGCAACGAGGAACGTAAGGTGCTTTCGATGCTGGTGATGTGGCGCGGCACCGATGTGTCCCAAACGGAAAGCGAACAGATTAACGAATAGAATCGTGAATAGAATCCCGATTCGTCTTTTGGGAAAGTGATTTTGTTCCCGAATTGACCCGAAAATCGGAACCAAAACCCGTGCAGGAGATGGTCGCGCAGGTCATCGTTTCGGACTGGCCGAAGAAGTGGCGCCATCTGCTTTGCTGCTGGCCGCCGAGCCGGATGGGAACATTTTTACCGAGTAAACGCTGGGTCCCAATTCCGGCGATGTGATGCTGTAAATACAATTTCGTAAGCGATATCTTTGGCGGAAGGGCCGGATCGGGCGACGCAATGCACCGATTCGGCTTTTTTGCGAGTCCGGGCGGGAAATATCCCTGGCGAAATATTTCATGAAATCAAAGTTAAAAATATAGGCATGGAAAGAGCAGGGAATAGGCCCTGCTCTTTTAATTTGCCAATAAAAAAGAGAGTAGCACGTTCTGGATCGGAACGAACTACTCTTTTTTCTTTTGCAATGAATCTAGTTTTCCTTGGTTTGCTTACCCTTTTTTCTTTTTTCCAGCGCATCGAGCATTTCGTCTGTGGCCTGGTATCCGTGTGACCGGCCTATATCAAAAGCTTTCTTCAAAACGTTCTCTTTTTTTACCCGGTTGTATTTTTTGCGTGTCCGCTGTTCCTGTAGTTCTACTTTTTCGTCTATATCGTCATCATCATTTGCTTCTGCCTGTTCTGTAAGGACTTGATTTTTTATAAATTCAATGTCTGTGCTAATATATCTACCCGTGAGCAGATCTAACGATATCTCGTAAATGTCCGCTAACCTGACTAGAATTTCAATGCCTGGTTCGTGTCTGCCTGATTCATAGCCGGCATAAGTTTGTTGCGCTATTCCTATTGCGTCGCTAATTTCTTGTTGTGTGTATCCTCGTTTTAGTCTATATTTTGTAAGTAGTTTTCCGACAACTTCACTTCTTTTTTCGATAGTTTTTGTTATATTATTGATACAATTCTTTGCTCCTATTTCTTTATAAATACCGTTTTTATCGTCAAATATTGTTCCCGGCATGAAATCACCTCATTTTTAGTATAATCGAGATTTTGAGTAATTCAATGAAAAAAAGAGAATATGAAAGCTATATTTTGATTATTTACTTGTAATCTCGATAAATTGTCTTTGTCTAAAATTCCGAAATTTGTTATCTTTATATTACTTGAAAAATCAGTAATTATAGGAGGAGAGCTATATGAGCTGTTTCAAGAGATTGACTATTCCGCAAATGGCAAAACGCATTTTGGTAAATATCCCAGAACTGGATTATTCCTTTGTTGTATCGACTATTCGGGATAAAGGCGATCTAGGACTGGAGGAAATCAGTGTTCAGGACTGGCTATATTATTTTGACAGCATAGTAATTGACAGAAAAGGTGATGTGAATGAAAAAATGCAAGTATGATCTGGCGGTTCCTGTCTGCTGGCGTGATATCTTAAAAGCCGTAGAATTTCTTTTAAGAACTCGGTTTCATTCGGCTGCTGATTTTATTGATCGTGTTCAGTATGATATAGATCATAATTTTCCGGATGATTTATATTATCATCGAGGTCGGGCTTTATTTTATTGTGAAGAGGTATTTATTTGGTATAGGGTTTTAAATGATCTTCGTGAATTTTTAAAATATAAGCCTAAAACCTTAGATCAACTTCGTATTTCTAGGCTGATGCAGTTTTATCTGGCTAATAAAGAAAATCCCCACAGTGCGGATTTGACGGCCCAGCACTGTGAGGATATTTTCCAGAGTGAATAAAACCTCTGTTTTCTATATTTTATATGAATCCAACTGATTTTGCAATGATCTTTTTTAGAATCAGTTCTGACCGCTGAAATGTTGTTTTGTGGGATATGTAATTATTTGTATATGGTTACATATCCCATAACAACAAACAGGAGATTATTTATATATGGTCGAATATCCTTTTCATGTTTTAGTGGCTCTCTGCGGGATGGTATTGGAACGGATTGAGCAGGAAAATCTTACTTCTGAGCAAATAGAAGCACTTTATATCCGCCTTTATCCGGTTTCTGTAGATGGTACGATCTCCTTTGATGTAGGAGCCTTTTAACGCCCGCAGGGCGTTGTCCAGCGCGCCGAATGGCGCATAAAAAAACCTTGTTGCCCTTGCATATCGGGCCTTGCAGTTTTTATATTTTGGACGGTGGCCGATGCTTTTTCGGCCCTGCTGAGACCTCGTTTTGTCCAGCAAAAAAGGCGGCGAAGGCCGCCTAAGCCCCCGGAAAGTATCACGGGGGCACTACACTCCATAAGAAAGTGCTTTAAAGCGCCTTTTTATGCGGGTTTTGGGTGGTTTTTAGGTATGCATAAAAAAATCCTCATAGATTGGTATTCTTCTACTCGTAATCTTGAACGTTTTGTTTGTAGTGATGATTTATCCCCAGAGAATGTTTTGCAATCCCTAAATGATTTTTTGGGGGCATCCTTGCCTTGGCAGTCGGTTGCTCCGCGTAATGGCTATCAAGTTGCATATTCATGTAGTCGTCAAATCACCGCAATGTGGCAACGCAAAGAGGGAGATTTGTTTCTTGATTTCACTGGTGAAGGGTGCCGCCTTATTGAAACGTTAAGCCCCGATTTTAATTGGTTTGGGTTTATTGCTGCCGCGTCCCAGCATTCCGGTTATCATTGTTCCCGCCTTGATGTAGCTTGTGATACATTCGGCGAGTTGTCCATGCGTTCCATTATCCGGTATTCTCTGGATGGCAGGTATATTTCCCGCTGGCGGTTACCGCCGCGGATAGTGCAGGGAAGGGAAGAAACTGTGGATTTTGGCAGCCCCCAAAGTCGTACCATGCTGAGGATTTATAATAAGACTTTGGAGCGTCAATGCCGGGTTGCCACTGATATAAAAGTCCCTGAAAAATGGGTGCGTGTCGAATTGCAGATGCGCAATGAGGCGTGTGAATCGTTCCACCGCGAATGGATGGCCTGCGGCGATCTTGGGCGCGTTTATTTTGGTATCGTTGGGAATCAGCTCCGTTTTGTCAAAGAGCGGTTTCAGGGCCATTCTGAACGGTCTATGGCGGTACAATGGTGGAGCCACTTTTTAGAAGGCCATGAATCCCTGGCGCTGGCATATGCCGGTGGTCTTGATTATAACTTTGATTCATTGCGGCGGTACACATTGGGCCAAGCCGGAAGTAGTATACATACCTATTTGATGGCTACTGACTGGGATATTGACCAATTAATTCAGCAGGTGAAGCACCGACAAATTAACGCTCGACAGCGTGCGTTGCTTGTTCAAATTGGTGTTGATGTGATATAATTAATAAAG
>NZ_QSBX01000022.1:50058-51707 GCF_003465835.1 Anaerotruncus sp. AF02-27
AAGCCTGCAAATAAAAAGTCAAGCTCCAAAGCGGGCTTGACGAAAGAAAATGTTGCAGGCAGCAGGTAGCAAAAAATGCAGCACAAAAAGGCCGCCGCAAATGCGCCGACCTGAGAGGTCAGGTTACAGTCGGTTACTCCGCGTGGTGCAGACCTGTTGAGTCCATGTCTACGGGCGGCAGCCCCTCCAGAGTGGAGAAGTAGGCCATCACTTTGCCGTAGTAACGGCGCAGAAACTTGTTCCCTGCAGCCGTCATGTACACATAGTACGGCTTGCCCTCGGCACGCTTTTTGTCCAGGAACTGAAACACCGGCTCGTCTGCCGGAGCACGCTGTAAATGTACTTTCATGATGTTGAACAGCGTTTTGCGAAGATACGGAGAACCGCGTTTCGTAGTCCTGTTGCTGCGAGAGCAATAGTCGCCAGATTCGCTCGGCGCCGGGTCAATGCCAGCAAAGGCAACAAGAGACTGCTTGCGCTCAAAGCGGCGGACATCCCCAATCTCCGCCATGAGCTGCGGGCCGAGAGATTCCCCAACGCCGTACATCTCCATGACGACAGGGTATTCCGGGAGCTGGGAAGCCAGCTTGTTCATCTCACTGCGGTAGGTTTCCACGCTGCGTGAGATCGCCGTAAGCTGGTTGGCGGCTTCCTGAACGAGCGTTTTAGTAACGGAAGTTTTCTGCACCAGCACAACAGACGACTTTGCCAGGGCATACACCTCCGTGGCCTTTTCCATGCTGAACTGGTAGCGGTTTCGCTTGCACCACTTACGGTAGCGCTCGGCAAAAGCGTTCTGACTGCCGCTGCGGACGCAATCGACATGCCAGAAGTCATGGGTGAAATCCACCCATTTCTGTGTGCCGTCGCTGCGTACAGGACTGTCAAAGAGCTTGCGAATGCCGGGGAAGGACTGCTCCTGAAGTGCAATGAGGTTGTTTGCGGTTGCGGTTTTCTGTTTGGAGGCCAACTGGAACTGACGGTTCAGCGTTTTCAGCTCATATCGAATCGTGTCCATAGGAGTATAGTCCCGCAATTCAGTCCAATTGTCAAGCGCGTATTTGGCAATTTTCATCGCATCCGCCTTATCGGTCTTGACCTTGCGGAGAGAGTTGTTGCCGTACTCCTTGATGAGCAGAGGGTTGACCGCCGAGACATAAAGTCCGGCTTCATGGAGAACCTTGGCGATGCTCTCATAATAGCGTCCGGTGTGCTCCATGACCACCCGTGTTTCGCCATCGATGGACTTGAGCTGCGCTGCCAGTGCCGCCAGGTCTTCGGCGCTGTGGCGCACATCGAAGGGCAGCTTCACAACCTCGCCGAAAGGACGGAGCACGGCCACGGTGCTCTTTCTGCTGGAGACATCAATACCTGCTGCGTTCATGTTCATCACTCCTGAAAGAATTTGCAATGGACTGAGCCATCTTTACCCATTGCCGATTCTATCTGTTTGGTGACACGAACACGCGGCTCTACCTGCACAAATCGAACGCTGCGAATAGGAAGATGGCTGACTGACTTAATTACGGGCACGAAGCCCTTGGAGAACAAGGTCAGACCATTACCTTCCCATTCTAACAGCTTAAGCAACGAGATGCCTCGGCTCGTAGCTGGCTGCCACTCTTCCGAGGCAAATATATTGTAACAGG
>NZ_QSBX01000022.1:51717-52150 GCF_003465835.1 Anaerotruncus sp. AF02-27
TTGATGTGATATAATTAATAAAGAGGAGAGTAAATAGCCGCCCGGCCTAAATTCATTGGCCGGGCGGCTATTTAGGGCTTTGTACAGATGTCAAATTACTATCATTCAAAATATGGTCTGTATAATTGTTGGTCTTGTTTATGTGAGGTTTGCACGAGAGTACATTGTCCTAAAAATCTCTGTTATAAGGACAAATTGAGCCATTGCTTGAAAATGCTTCAGCGGGAATCCTGTCCAACTGTAAAATGTGATTCGTTTGAGCACAAAGAGAAGCATATCATATTTAGAGTAAAACAAAGAACACGAAAAGTTGATCTTACATTGTCCAAATTGGATGCTATTTTAGAAGGCATAGAGTTTTTAAAAAAGGGTCATTGATATTTGCAGGGGAACGCTGTAAAATAATAACAATGTATTTCGCAAAATCAAAGTT
>NZ_QSBX01000023.1:0-48649 GCF_003465835.1 Anaerotruncus sp. AF02-27
TACGAAATGAGCAGAGGCAGAAATACCATCATCATCGACACCGAGGCTGGAACGATCTCCGGGAGAACCTATGAAATGCGCGACGTCATTAAATCCGATCTTTACGCAAAATGGGATGCTGCAAATAAAGTTTGGCGCTCCGATAAGCTGGCCGAGACGATCGAAGAATACAAAGAGTACCTCACTCGCTGCTACAAGCTGGCAGAAATCAAAACCGCCGAAACTGTTACCACTCATAAGCACATCCACACAGACGGTCTTTGCCCCATCTGCCACACCTATTGCTGCGGGGACTGCATGGCTAATAGATAAATGAGAGGTCAATAAAAGAGCCGCCTTCGGACGACTCTTTTATTTATGCAAAACACCTACATGTGGCAGGAAAACATTACCGGTTGCCTTGCCACCATATCCATTGGATAATAAAGGGGAGGAGGCGATAATTTTGGAAAAAGTGAGAAACAGAATGAATTTGGCTCTAAAGCAGATGCAAAAGGCACATGACATTCTAGCGGACATTGTATATTGGGAAAAGGGCGGGGAAAGGGCCGTTCCGATTCTTCGGGAGCTGAATGAAGCGATGAGGGATTTATCGGACCTGATAGGCCAGACACCGGGTTGACATGGAGAGCAAAAAATATGAACACGTCAAAAAGATGCCCGCATACAGCGGGCATCTTTTTGACATTGCTACAAATTTAGTTTTTGCTTTAATCCGTCCTGGAGAACCTGCGAAAAATTAACTCCAGCACGCTCGGCCTTTGCGCTTAGCCAACTAGGGAGTGTTAAAGTTTTTTTGACGGCTCGGTTGTCATTTTCACGTCGGTATTCGTTGGTGTCGCAATCTACCAGGCTCACAAAGCTTTCAGGCGGGCAGGAGAGGGAATCGCTGGCCGTGGGGATAGCCTCCTGATTGTCCTCTGCGTCACAAAGCCACATTGCCATAGCATCCCGCGCCATTTGGATAGCATCAGGGAGATCGCGCCCAAACGTCACGCAGCCGGGAAGGTCGGGGACTGTTACATTGTAGTCGGTGCCCTCCGGAGTAAAAATTGCAGGATAAACATATTTCACAAAAATTCCTCCTTTATGGATGTCCCAAAGGAGCGGAGCTTATTTCAGCCCCGCAGCCTTTAGGATGTTGTTTGCTGTGCCGATCGGAATATCCCCTCTGTGCCGGGGTATCGGGATTTTAACGCCGGGCTTTTGGGGGTTTGTTGCGAGGTGATGATTGCCGCCCTCCGTTATCTTCCAACCGTTTGATTTGAGAATTTTTAGGATTTCTCTCTCTGTCATTATCCTCACCTCTTGATTATATTATAACACGTGTTAGCACGTGTTGTCAATAGATTTTGCGAAAAAATAACACGTATTTACACGTGTTATTTTTGACGAGTCAATCGAATTGGGGGATTATTTTGTGATAAAAAATTGTATATATAATATAGTATATACAAAAGCTATACATGAGAAAAAACGCTTTTTATAAGCAAATGAGACGAATTAAAAAATTTAAGTGATGACAAAGTGATTACAAAATGCCTTCAAACCCGCTTATAATGCGGGCTTAGAACATCCTTGGTAAGGATGAGGTCATCAGTTCGAATCTGATTATCAGCTCCAGAAGAACCTCTGTAAAAGGCTTTTGTAAGCTTTTTACAGAGGTTCTTTCATTTGCTGAAAAAAGAGAACCAGCAATATAAGCAGGAAGCCGGCGTTCCATGGCGTGAAAGATGTCCGCTTTGACGGCAGCCGGAGGTGTTGAATTTTACTGTCTTCTGATATGTAGCTGTTATTAAGAATATTGGAACGTTTTGTGCGGCCCCGGTAATATGACAGACAGTTGTCCGGTACATTTGATAAACTGGTATCAAATCAAAGGAGGAATGCAAGATGTCAAAAATGTCAAATGTTGAACTGTTTGAACTGCGGGAACAGCCGACCCTTACCATCCGCGCGACCGTCCCGGCGCAGGGGCTCCCGGAGCTGATCGCAAAGAGCTATGCTAGGATTGGCGGATATCTGGCCGAGCTGGGGGTTGGGATCTGTGACGTGCCGTTCGTGATCTATTATAATATGGATGTGGACGCGCTGGATGTGGAGATCGGTTTTCCGGTTCCGTCAGCGCAGCCGGGAAAGGGGGAGATCGCCTCTTCCAAAATCCCAGCGGGCAAAGCGGCCAGCTGCATCTACCGCGGCCCGTATGCCCAGATAGGCCCGGCCTATGAAGATTTGGAGGCCTGGTTTGCCAAACAGAGATGCGAACCCGCCGGGCCTTTCTACGAGTACTATTACAATGGACCGGATTCACCAGAGGATGAGTTGCTGACGCGTGTGTTCATGCCGCTCAAATAAAAGATGAAACCGAGGCGGATGTGGTTACATCCGCCTCGGTTTTCGCATAGTAAATCAGACACCGTTTATTGGGAAAGGGAATAGGATGGAAGGAGCGGGAACAGGAAACCTGTTGAAAACGACAAAATTTGCAAAAATGACAAACCGGTTACAGAATCGATCAGGAAATAAATGGAAAAATTACAATTAGGTTACATTGAGGTTACAGAACAGTAACAATTATGAAAAAAATTTTAACAAATTTGAATTTTCCTCTTGATTTCCGCATAATATATGATATATTATAGATAGCAGAGATTACAAAGAGTAAAAACATCTGTAGAAATTCGTATAAAAGTTACAATTTGTAACTTTTGAAGGAGGTAAACCGCTATGACAAAACAAAATACCCGGAGGACTTCGCTGCTGATTGGCGCTGCTGTGGCGGTTATGACCTTTGTGCTGCTGTCGGCTTTTGCCGGCGGGCTGATTGAATTTTCCCGTGACGCTGGATTCTTCCTCTGGCTGCGCGACCTGCTTGCCTACAGCTTCACCAATAAGATTCTTCAAAAGCTGTTCGCTTCGTTTACGCTTGGCTTTGCCGCTTACTTCATCAATCAGATGATCGTTTACGGAAAACAGGTCAGCGCCAAAAAACGCGCCCGTGCGACCCGGGTCCGGTTTACGCCGAAGGACAATGACAGCTTCGGGCAGACCGCTTAATTTTGCTTTTCATTTTTTTCTCCTAATTCATAATAACAAGCCGGCGTCACATTTGTGACGCCGGCTTGTTTATGCAGGGAAAGAATCAGAGCACGATTTGGAAAAGTGCCATGACTTTTCCGAAAATGATCAGAAGGACGGCGGAAAGCACGCAATAGAGCAGGATTTTCCAGGTTGGCGGCGCGGGACGCTGAAAGAACGACATGGTAAGGACTCCCCTTTTTCGCGAATTCATACAATACGGAAATACTAGCACATTTTTCGAGAAAAAGAAAGGCTTTCATCTTGTGCGGCCCAAGCCGTTTGTGCTATACTAGCTTTATTATGAAAAAGTATCGTCTTTTTTCCCGCGCGAATACGCTCCTGGGACGCGCCGGACAGCTCGCTGTCATGCTTTTGGGGATTGCGGCGCTTGTGTGGCTGGCGGCGCATTGGGGCGTTTACCGCTGTCCGCTGCGCTGGACATTCGGCGTCGAATGCCCGGCGTGCGGTATGACCCGCGCGGCTGCCGCGCTTCTGCGGTTCGATTTTATCGGGGCGTTCCGTTTTAACCCGCTGGTGTACGTCGTCTGCGCTTATGCGGCGATCTGCGCTTATGGCTGGCTTTTCAGGCCGCGGCTTCTGCGCTCCAAAAGGCTCTGGGCCGTTTTCATCGCGCTGTTTCTGTGCTTCTGGGCGGTGCGGATCGCCCTGTTTTTCTTGGGTCAGTATCCCGCTTTTTTGGAACCAAACGCGCGGTTTCCGGTCATTTTCCGGAAACTGTTCCTTTTGATAAAAATGTAATGATGTGATGGAGGTAATGAAAAATGTACAGTGAGATGATGGACACCATTGGATTTGTATCCCGGTTCGATCCGGAGGTTGGCGCGGGCATGCAGAAGGAGCTTGCGCGCCAGCGCCGGAACATCGAACTGATCGCGTCCGAAAATATCGTCAGCCCGGCGGTTCTGGCCGCAATGGGCAGCGTACTGACCAACAAATACGCCGAAGGCTATTCCGGCAAGCGGTATTACGGCGGCTGCGAATGTGTGGACATTGTGGAGGATATCGCGATCGCGCGCGCCAAGGAGCTCTTCGGCGCGGGCTATGCGAATGTCCAGCCGCATTCGGGCGCGCAGGCAAACCTCGCCGTCTACTTTGCCCTGCTCGAGCCGGGCGATACCGTCCTGGGTATGAGCCTGGCCGACGGCGGGCACCTGACCCATGGTTCCCCGGTCAACATGTCGGGCAAATACTATAACTTTGTCCCGTACGGGCTGCGGGACGACACCCAGACGATCGATTACGATCAGGCGCGGGAGCTCGCGATAAAGCATAAACCCAAGCTTATTGTGGCTGGCGCTTCCGCCTATCCGCGCGTCATCGATTTTGAGAAACTCTCCGCAATTGCCAAAGAGGTCGGCGCCTACTTCATGGTGGATATGGCCCACATCGCGGGGCTGGTCGCCGCAGGAGAGCATCCGTCCCCGGTGCCGTACGCCGACGTGGTCACCTCCACCACCCATAAGACCCTGCGCGGCCCGCGCGGCGGCATGATCCTCACGAACAATGAGGAGCTCGCCAAGAAATTCAACAAGGCCGTGTTCCCAGGTACCCAGGGCGGCCCGCTCGAACATATCATCGCCGCGAAGGCGGTCTGCTTCGGCGAGGCGCTGAAACCTGCATTCAAGGCGAGTCAGCGCCAGACGGTCCTCAACTGCCAGGCGCTGGCGAAGGCGCTGACCAAACGCGGCTTTTCGCTCGTTTCGGGCGGCAGCGACAATCATCTGATCCTGCTTGACCTGCGCAGCATGAATGTCACCGGCAAGGAGCTTGAGAAGAAGCTCGATGAGGTCTACATCACCGTCAACAAAAATGCCATCCCCAATGACCCGCAGAGCCCGTTTGTCACGAGCGGCGTGCGTATTGGAACCCCGGCGGTCACCACCCGCGGCTTTAAAGAAGAGGATATGGACCGGATTGCCGAGTTTATCTTCCTGGCTGCGACCGATTTCGATCAAAAGGCTGATGAAATCCGCGCCGGCGTCGATGCGCTCTGCGCGAAATATCCGCTTTACGAGTAATCCTGCAATCAGAGATGTGATACCGCCCGTAAACGGGCGGCTGGGGCGCGGAGGACAAGGTCCTCCGCGCCGCTTTCAGATTTTTGGATCGAGGTGATTTTGAAATGGCTGCACCATTGGCCGACCGCATCCGCCCCCAGACGCTCGACGACGTGGTCGGGCAGGAACACATCCTTGGTAAGGATAAGGTTCTGCGCCGGATGATCGAAACCGGCAACATCCCGAATCTGATCTTTTACGGCCCGTCCGGCATCGGCAAGACGACGGTCGCTTCGATCATCGCGAAGCGGGCGGGCAAGAAGCTCTGCAAACTCAATGGCACCACCGCCTCGACCGCCGATATCCGCGATGTGGTCACCGAAACCGGGACGATCGACGGGATGAACGGAGTGCTCCTCTACCTCGACGAGATCCAGTACCTCAACAAAAAACAGCAGCAGACGCTGCTCGAATTTATCGAAAACGGGTCGATCACCCTGATCGCATCCACAACTGAAAACCCCTATTTCTATATCTACAACGCGATCCTTTCGCGCAGCACCGTCTTTGAATTTAAACCTGTGCCGCCCGCGGCGGTCGAACGTGCGGTGAACCGCGCCTTTTCGATCGCCAGGGAGTATTTCGGAGGGGCTTTTGCCGTGGAGGACGGGGTAGTCCCTTACATTGCGGCAGCCTGCGGAGGCGACGTGCGCAAATCGATCAACGCGGTGGAGATGCTGTCGCTTGCAGCGGGTGAAGGCGGCGCAGTCACGCTCGACGACGCCAAGCAGGTGGCGCAGAAGAGCGCCAACCGCTACGACAAGCAGGGGGATGAACACTACGACCTCGTTTCCGCCCTGCAGAAATCGGTGCGTGGTTCGGACGAAAACGCCGCGCTGCATTATCTGGCGCGGCTTTTGGCGGCAGGGGATTTGCTCTCGCCCTGCCGGCGGCTGCTTGTCATGGCAAGCGAGGATGTGGGGATGGCTTATCCGATGGCGGCGGTCATCGTAAAGGCCTGCGTCGATTCGGCGATCCAGCTTGGGCTGCCCGAAGGGCGGATTCCGCTGGCCGAAGCGGTGGTGTTGATGTGCACCGCGCCCAAATCGAACTCCTCCTATATGGGGATCAACGCCGCGCTGGCGGATGTGGAGGCGGGTCTCACCGGCTCCTTCCCGCGCGCCTTGCAGAATAAGCATTACGACGGCGCAGAGGTGAAGGAAAAAGGACAGAACTACCTATACCCCCATGACTATCCCAACCACTATGTCAGGCAGCAATACCTGCCCGATGAACTCAAAGGCAAGGTTTACTACGAGTTCGGTGACAACAAAACCGAATCGGCCGCAAAGGCCTATCGGGAAAAGATCCTGCGGGAAGCGCAGGCGGGCAAATGACAAAAATCTGACGGAACATGCGGATTCGAGGAATAAAATGGAAAGCTTATATTTATCCGCCCGGATCATCACGCCGATCTGCGCGGCGGTTCTGCTGGGCTATGCCCTGCGGCGGCTGAAGCTGTGGGACGACCACACCGTTTCCCAGGTCAATACCATCTGCTTCAAGGTGCTTTTTCCAATTCATCTTTTTATCAGTGTGATACACACCGACCTGTCGAGCACCCTCGATGAAAAATTGCTGGTCGCGGGCGTCGTGTGTGTCTTTGTGATCTTTTTCGGCACCTTGGGGGGCTGCATCATCTTTGTGAAGGAGAAACGGCGGCTGGGAGCTCTGGTGCAGGGGATCTTCCGCGGCAACACGCTGCTGTTCGGCCTGCCGCTGGTCACCACCCTTTACGGGGACGAACGGGCGGGTGTGGCCGCCCTGATGATCGCAGTGGTCATCCCGGTCTACAACACCCTGGCCGTCATCCTGCTGGAAAGCTGCCGGGGCGGCAGGGCCAGCCTCAAAAAGGTTCTGTACGGGATCGTCACAAACCCGCTCATTGTGGGCACGGTCACCGGCCTAGCGGGGCTTTTGTGCGGCGTGCATCTGCCGGCCATCGCCGATGAAGCGGTTATGAGCATCACCAAAATCACAACACCGCTTGCCCTGCTTGGGCTTGGCGGCACCTTCCGTTTTGACGCGGTCGGGCATAACCTGCGTGCGCTTTTCTGGGCCGTCTTTTCCCGCCTGATCCTGATCCCGGCTATCCTGATGCCGGTGGTGATCGCGCTTGGATTCCGGGAGGTCACACTGGCGGCGCTGCTCACCATCCTGGTTGTGCCGACCGCGGTAAATTCCTTCACCATGGCGCAGCAGATGGATTCGGACGCGGAACTCTCGGGACAGATCGTGGTATTCACTTCGCTCTTTTCAATCCTGTCCGTCTTTGGATGGATCTTTTTACTGAGCCATTTGGGCTATTTGTAATCCTGTGTTATCTTTAGGAGGCGATGCCGATGCTTACGCGCAATGAAATCCTGGTCACCTATGGGGAGGACCCATTCGTGATGGCAAAAGAACTGATGGAAGAAGCGCAGGTCGCGCAGATGATCCCCAAGGGGGCGCTCGTGGGCCTCAAGCCAAACCTCGTGGTGGGCCGCCCGGCCGATACCGGCGCGACCACCCATCCGGAGATCCTTGCCGGCGCGATCGAATATTTGCGCGCCCACGGGCACGAGAATATCCTGATCCTGGAGGGTTCTTGGGTCGGGGACGATACCGATTCCGCCTTTCGCACCTGCGGATATACGGCTCTTTCCAAAAAGTATGGCGTGCCGCTTTTCAATACGAAAAAAGACAAGATTGTGATCAAGTCCTTTGACGGCATGAAAATGGAGGTTTGCGAGAAGGCGCTCGCAGTTGATTTCCTGATCAATATCCCGGTGCTCAAGGGGCACTGCCAGACGACTGTGACCGGTTCGCTCAAAAATCTCAAAGGCCTCATTTCCGACCGGGAGAAACGGCATTTCCATACCATGGGCCTGCATAAGCCGATCGCTTGCCTGAACAAGGTCTTAAAGCAGGATTTTATTCTGGTGGACGGCATCTGCGGAGACCTCGACTTTGAGGAAGGCGGCAACCCGGTGCAGATGAACCGGATGTTCTGCGGGCTTGATCCGGTGCTGGTGGACAGCTTCATCGCTTCCTCAATGGGCTACGAGCCGGCGGACATCGAATATATCCGCCTGGCGGAAGGGTACGGCGTCGGAAGCGCCGACCTCGCGAAGGCGCAGATCCGGGAGCTCAGCCGTGACGAAACCCCGGCGCGCCCCACGTCCGCCCGCAAGGTGCAGCGGCTTGCGCGGCACGCGGACCAGCGGGACGCCTGTTCGGCCTGTTATGCGAACCTCATCCAGGCGTTCGCGCGGCTTGATGACGAGGGCCTGCTCGCAAGTCTGCCGCAGGTATGCATTGGGCAGAAGTTCCGCGGGAAGCCCGGCGGGCTTGGTGTGGGGAACTGCACTTCCTGCATGGCGCATTCGCTGGCTGGCTGCCCGCCGAAAACACCAGAAATGCTCGCGTTCCTGCGGGAATATGCGCAGGGAAAGCAATAAACGCACAAAAAGAGCGCGGCTGCGGCCGCGCTCTTTGCGGTTTCTATTTTGGAGGTCCGCCAAAGGACGTCTCAATCACGCGATCGGAACAGTCGGGTGAATACTGCCAGCGGGAGATGTGTCCTTCGCTGACGAAATACGGCGACGGAGCGGCACGGTAAGCGGCGTCAAACGCGTCGACGATAATCAGCTTCACCTTCATTTTTTCCGGGATGAGGTTCTTTATGTAGACGCTCGCGTGCTGGCCGATCTTTACGCCGTCGCGCGGTTCGGCAAGCCCCGCAAGGTTTGGGGTGAGTTCCACGAACACACCGTATTCCTCCACCGACCGCACAATCCCGGCGACCGTTTCGCCAGGCGCGAAGAGGGCTGCGTTCTCGGCCCAGGTGCCGAGCAGCTCTTTATGGGAGAGCGAGATCCGCCCGCCTTCCTCGACAGCGCGGACCACCGCTTTGATTTCCTGTCCGGTGTGGAAACGGTCGCGCGGATGGGATATCCGGCTGACCGAAATCGAATCGATGGGGATGAGCGAAGGGATTCCGCAGCCGATATCGACAAAACAGCCGAACGCTTCGAGATGGGTGACCCGCGCGTCGATGACATCGCCGGGCGTGAGCTTTGTGATGTAGCTGTCCATACATTCCTGCTGCACGGCGCGGCGGGAGAGCAGGGGGATGACCACGCCGTCGGGGTTGAAGGAAAAACCGGTGATGCGGTAACAAACCGGCTTGTTGACCCGGGAGATGATCGCGATATCCCGGGTGGAGCCGTCCGAGATGCCGAGCGCGCCTTCCTCCCGGGGAATCATGCCGCGGTATGCGCCCATGTCCACAATGAGGTTGTGCTGGGAGTCGCAGACGATGGCGCGGCTTTCCAGAATCCGGCCGGCGGCATGCGCTTCCTGCAGCGCCGAAAGAGAATGAAACGCCTGTTTATTGGCGGCGGTGTCGATCAGCATTCCTTCGGGTTTGTAGTTTGACATTTTATTTGACCCTCCTCTTTGCACATACAACACTATATGCGCTTTGAGCGGGGGGTATGACGCGCGCGGCGCGCGTGCGGGAAGGTTTGACGGCTAAAATATTTACAACTGGCTTGTTGCGATTAAATGAAAACTTCTGTATAATATAAGATCAGGGTGTCCGATATTCATGAAAGGAAACGGGGTGAACGGCGGATGAATATTCAGGTGGGGGATGTGCTGGTGATGAAAAAACCACATCCCTGTGGGGAACACCGGTTCACGGTCGGCCGTGTCGGAATGGATTTCCGCATTCGCTGTACCGGATGCGGGCGCGAGGTGATGGTCCCGCGCGCCAAGGTGGAAAAGAACATCCGCAAGGTGCTGCGCGACGGCGCCGAGCTCAGTGTGAACGATTTAAAACCGCAGCATTTGTAGCGGGGCTGCATCAATTTCATCAAAAACGAACACGAGAGGAATAGCGGAATGTTTGATAAATTGGATGCGGTCGCAAGCCGTTTTGAAGAAGTAAACCACAAGCTCATGCAGCCGGACGTCGTGAACGACCAGGCGCAGTACACCTCGCTGATGAAGGAATATAAACGGCTCGAGCCGATTGCGGAGAAATACCGCGCTTACCGCGCGGCGAAGCAAGCCTATGAGGAAGCGCGTGAAATGCTCGAGGAGGGCGGGCTCGACAAGGAGCTGCGGGAACTCGCGCAGGAGCAGTACGACACGAACAAGCAGCAGATCGACGAAGCGGCGCAGGAGCTGAAGCTCCTGCTTTTGCCGCGCGACCCGAACGACGAAAAGAACGTCATCGTCGAAATCCGCGGCGGCGCCGGCGGGGAAGAAGCGGCGCTTTTCGCGGGGAGCCTTTACCGGATGTACACGATGTACGCCGAAAGCCAGGGGTGGAACTGTGAGGTGCTCGGTATGAGTGAAACCGAGCTCGGCGGCTTTAAGGAGATCAGTTTCTCAATTGACGGGGAAGGCGCTTACTCGAAGCTCAAGTTTGAAAGCGGCGTCCACCGCGTCCAACGGGTTCCGGAAACCGAAACGCAGGGCCGTATCCACACCTCGACTGTCACGGTCGCGGTGCTGCCGGAAGCGGAGGAGGTCGAGTTCGATCTCGACCCGAAGGATTTGCAGATCGACGTTTTCCGTTCGTCCGGCGCGGGTGGCCAGCATGTCAACAAGACCTCCTCCGCCATCCGTGTGACCCACCTGCCGACCGGCATGGTGGTCGAATGCCAGGATGAGCGCAGCCAATATAAGAACAAGGACCGGGCGCTCAAGGTGCTTCGTTCGCGCCTATTAGACATCAAAGTGCGCGAGCAGAACGACCGGATCGCTTCGGAACGCAAGCTCCAGGTCGGCACCGGGGACCGCTCGGAGCGCATCCGTACCTACAACTTTCCACAGGGCCGGGTCACCGACCACAGGATCGGGCTCACGCTTTATAAGCTCGACGCGGTTTTAAACGGCGATCTCGCCGAATTGATCGACGCGCTCATCACCTTTGACCAGGCCGAGAAGCTTCAGGCTTCCGGGGAATCGTAATTTTAGCGGGAGATGTCGTATTGCCAAGGACAAAAGTTTTGAAGGTTACCGATATTGAAAAGGACCGCGCTGCGCTCGACCAGGCGGCGGCGCTTCTGCGGGAAGGAAAGCTCGTGGCGATCCCGACCGAAACGGTCTATGGGCTCGCGGCCAATGCCCTCGATCCGCAGGCGGCCCACGCGATTTATACGGCAAAGGGCCGACCGGGCGACAACCCGCTCATCGTGCACGTTTCGGATCTTTCACAGATCCCGCCGCTGGTGAAAACCGTCCCGGACGCGCTTCGCCGTTTGGCGGAAGCTTTTTGGCCGGGCCCGATGACGGTGATTATGGAAAAATCGGACAAGATCCCGCCAGCCACTTCCGGGGGGCTTGAGACAGTTGCGATCCGCATGCCATCCCATCCGGTCGCGCGGGAGCTCATCCGCCGCAGCGGTGTGCCGCTCGCGGCGCCGAGCGCGAACCTTTCCGGATCACCGAGCCCGACAACCGCGCAGCACTGCATTGACGACCTCACCGGCCGAGTGGACGCGATTGTCGACGGCGGGGAATGCGAAGTTGGCGTGGAATCGACGGTGCTGACGCTGTGTACCGACCCGCCCTCTGTTTTGCGGCCAGGCGCTGTGACGCTCGAAATGCTGCGGCAGGTGATCCCGGAGATGACGCTTGACCCTGGGGTGTTTGAGCACCTTTCCGACGACTGCAAGGTCGCTTCGCCCGGTATGAAGTATAAGCACTATTCGCCGAAAGCGCGGGTGGTGCTGGTGCGCGGGGACCTTGCCCAATTCGGACGGTTTGTCGCATCGCAGAAGCAGGATTTTGGAATCCTTTGCTTTGAGGAGGACGCGCCGCATTTTTGGGGCCGGCGGTGCATCACCTATGGACATGAAAACGACCCGGCTTCCCAGGCGCACCGGCTGTTTGACGCTTTGCGGCAGGGGGGTAAGGAAGGACTCGGGATGGTTTATGTGCGCATTTCGGACATCGAGGGGATCGGACAGGCGGTTTACAACAGACTGCTTCGCGCAGCGGGATTTGACGTAATTTTACTTTAATATGTTAAGGGGCTGGCGCAAGTGAGTGAAAGAAAGACGATGATCATCGGCCTGACGGGCCAGACCGGCGCGGGCAAATCGACCTTGAGCAGGATGTTTTCCGAGTGGGGCGTGGAAGTGATCGACGCGGATAAGGTTGCCCGCTATACAATTGAAAATTCAAAGGAATGCCTCATGGACCTTGTGCTGGAATTTTCCACCGAGGTGATCCATCCGGACGCAACCCTCAACCGGCCGAAGCTCGCGGAAATCTGTTTCGGCGATAAAAAGAAACTCAAACGGCTCAATGAAATCACCTTCCCATACATTATCCGGGCGATCGGGCGCAAACTAGAGGAGGCATGCGGCCGCGGCGTTAAGATGGTGCTGCTTGACGCGCCGACCCTTTATGAGTCGGGCCTTGACAAACGCTGCGACCGGGTGGTTGCGGTGATCGCGGATGCCGAAACCCGCACCCGGCGGATCATCGAACGGGACAAGATGACCGAGGAGGACGCCCGCCGCAGGGTGAATGCCCAGAATAATGACGCGTTCTACACCTCGCGCGCCGACGATATACTTACCAATGACGGTGAGCTGGGCGCTTTGCGCCTTGTGTTTATCGATCTTTTCAACCGTTACGAAAAGCTTGCGAATGAAGGCGGTTTCGATAAAGATGGATCGGAACGGCCGCAGGCGCGGGAAGCCGCGTCCCCGGATGCGCCGGGAGAAATGCCGGACGCGCTGCCTTCGGATAAAGAGGTATTCGGGGAGCTGGCGGGCGAAGATTCCGAATGACTGGAGGAAGAAACATCAGGCGCGCAGTCAAAATCTGTTTGGAACTTCTTTTGCTGGCGATGGTGCTTTTGGGCGCAGTCAGCGCGGTGCGGTATGGCTTTGACCGGTACTACCGCAACGCCTATCCAATGAAATATGAGGAACTTATTGATTCCGCCTGCAGGGAAAAAGAGCTCGACCGGGCACTCGTCTACGCGGTCGTGCGCACTGAGAGCGGCTTTAACCCCGAAGCGGTTTCGAATGTGGGCGCGAAGGGGCTTATGCAGATGATGCCGGACGCATACGATTGGGTTCGGATGCGTAAGGGTTTGGCTGGGGAAGCGGATCATGACGACCTGTTTGACCCCGAAACAAATATCGAGTATGGAACCAGTATGCTGAAGATCCTGCTCGATGAATTTGGTACGGTGGATAACGCGCTATGCGCCTACCATGCGGGGTGGGGCAGCGTGAAGAACTGGCTTGGCGATCCGGAGATTTCTCCGGACGGGGAGCATGTCGAACATATCCCCTTTAAAGACACCGCGGCATATGTCGAGAAGGTCGGAAAGACCATCGAAATCTACCGCAGGCTCTATGATTTGTAAGGATTGAAATTCAGATAAAAGGAGACATGGCACTATGGCAAAAGATAAATCGGCGGGGGAGCTGCTGCAGGAAAAGCTGCTCTTAAACCGCGAAAACATCGGCGTCGCGGCCGATGAAGCCTATGAAAAGGCGGCGGATGATTTCTGCGCGCCGTATATGCGTTTTTTGGATCTCTGCAAAACCGAACGGGAGGCTGTCCCGGAGATCATCCGCATGGCCAAAGCGGCGGGATTTACCGAATTTGATCCGCGGGGAAGCTACCGGCCCGGCGACTGTGTTTACCGCAACAACCGCGGCAAGGCGGTTCTGCTCGCGACGATCGGTTCCCGTCCGATTGCGCAGGGGGTGCGTATCATGGCCAGCCATATCGATTCCCCGCGGCTCGACCTCAAGCCGAACCCGCTTTATGAAGAAGCGCAGCTCGCCATGTTTAAAACCCATTATTATGGCGGCGTGAAGCGTTATCAATGGGGTGCGATCCCGCTGGCTCTGCATGGCGTGATTGTCAAGAAGGACGGCCAAACAATCGCCGTCGCGCTCGGCGAGCAGGACGATGACATGGTGTTTACCGTGACTGACCTTCTGCCGCATCTGGCGGGTGAGCAGATGAAACGCCCGCTCAAGGACGGGCTCAAGGGGGAGGAGCTCAACGTCCTGGTCGGCTGCCGCCCGTTCAAAGACGATAAGGCAAGCGAGAAGGTCAAGCTCAACATTATCCGGATGCTCAACGAGAAGTACGGAATCGTTGAGGCGGATTTTCTTTCGGCGGAGCTTACAATGGTGCCGGCCTTCAAGGCGAAGGACGTTGGCTTCGATCGCTCGATGATCGGCGCGTACGGCCACGACGACCGGGTCTGCGCTTACACCTCGCTGATGGCGGCGCTTGAGAACAAGAACCCGCCCTATACCACGGTGACCGTCTTTGCGGATAAGGAGGAGACCGGTTCGGACGGCAACACCGGGCTCAATTCGGAATATCTCAAATATTTTGTATATGACCTGGCGGAATGCTTTGGCGAAAACGGCCGCGCGGTGCTTTCAAAATCGACCTGCCTGTCGGCCGACGTCAATGCGGCGTTCGACCCCACCTTCCCGGACACCATGGAAAAACGCAACTGCGCCTACCTCAACTACGGCGTGGTCGTGACCCAGTATACCGGTTCGGGCGGCAAGTATGGCACCAGCCAGGCTTCGGCGGAATTTATGGCCCAGGTGCGCAGAATCCTGGACGGCGAAAAGATTTTCTGGCAGACCGGCGAACTCGGCAAGGTGGATTTCGGGGGCGGCGGGACGGTCGCCAAATATGTGGCGAAGCTCAATGTAGACGTGGTCGATGTGGGCGTGCCGGTGCTCTCGATGCATTCGCCTTTCGAGATCGTTTCCAAAAACGACGTTTACGCGACCTATCTGGCCTTCAAAGCCTACTGCGCCGCGCAATAAAATACCAGAAACAGAGAGTCCCCGCCGCGGCGGCTGGCCGCAGCGGGGACCTTCCATGTAATTTTGAAAAAAGGATTGGTTTTCGTGTTCGATTTCCTCGGCCCGTTCTCGCTGATTGTATTTTTTATCATCGGAATCGCAATCGGCCTCACCATCTTCCCGGTTAAATGGCTCAAGGTCAACAGCTGGGTGCAGACAGTCGGAATTTCGCTGACCCTCTTTTCAATGGGAGCTTCGATGGCCGGTTCGCCCACTTTCCTCGCGGATTTGCGCACCGCGGGCGTGCAGGCGCTTTGCTACGCGCTGGTCACCATTGCCGGGTCGGTGCTTCTGGTTTATCTGCTCTCGCGCATTGCTTTAAAAAAGGAGGATGATGCCGAGTGATGATCCTGGTTGCAATCGGCAGCCTGTTTGTGGGGGCTCTGTGCGGGCACTTTCTCTTTTCGCCCGCGGCGGTCGCGCTGATGGACACGGTGATGAGCTACGCGCTGATGCTGCTGCTCCTTTCGGTCGGCGTAGAGGTTGGCAGCAACAAAACGGTTTTTCGGACGATCCGTACATATCATGTGCGTATCCTGGTGATCCCGCTGGGGGTAGCGGCAGGATCGATAGCGGGAGGCATGTTGCTGGGCCTGGGGTTGGGCATCCCGCTGAACGAAGCTGCGGCAGTCTCGTCCGGGTTTGGATTTTACAGTGTTTCAGCGGTGATTTTGCGGGAACTGGGCGGTTCGCAGCTGGGAACGGTGGCGTTCCTGACGAATATCCTGCGGGAGCTGCTCTCGTTTCTGGTCATCCCGGTGGTGGCGAAATATCTGGGCAGCCACGCGGCCATCGCGCCGTCCGGCGCGACCGCGATGGATACGACCCTGCCCGCGATCGCAAAGGCGACCAACCAGGAGACCGCGCTTATGGCGGTCATTTCGGGCGTGGTGCTTACCGCACTGGTGCCGGTGTTGGTGCCGGTGGCCTACAATCTTTTGTGAACGGGGCGCTTTTCGGTCACAAAACGATTGGGAAATTGCATTTGCAGGCCTGCATAAACCGCTCTAAAAAAGCCAACGGTCTAAAAAGACCGCTGGCTTTTTGTTACGGAATGTTCATAAATTGCCCTTGACATACTTGACCGGGTATGATAAACTAATATACTGTATCAAAATGGCTATTTCTGCAATTATTCACGAAAATTATAACATGTTTCGACATGTTTGGCAATAGGAATTTGCAAAATTTACGGGAGACGGTTGGGAAACCTGTAGAATTTGCACAATGCGTGGATCAATTGCCCCAGCGCCGGACGGCGCGGCGGACTATACGCGGGGAACCAAAAATTCATCGCGTAAATCAGATGAATGGAGTGAGCAAAGCCTATGGTGAATGTAAAGCCAGTAACACAGGGCAAGACGACTCGTATGAGTTTTTCTCGGATCGACGAGGTTCTCACGATGCCGAACCTCATCGAAGTACAGAAAAATTCCTACCAGTGGTTCCTGGATGAAGGGCTGAAAGAGGTGTTCAAGGACGTCTCGTCGATCACGGATTACCAGGACAACCTGGTCCTCGATTTTATCGACTACCGTCTGGACGACAAACCGAAATACACCATTGAGGAATGCAAGGAGCGCGACGCGACCTATGCCGCTCCGCTGCGCGTGCGCGCCAGCCTCCTCAACAAGGAGACCGGCGAGGTCAAGGAGCAGGACATCTTCATGGGTGATTTCCCGCTGATGACCGAAAGCGGCACCTTCATCATCAACGGCGCGGAGCGCGTCATTGTTTCCCAGTTGGTGCGTTCCCCGGGCGTCTATTACGGAGCCGCCCACGACAAGAGCGGAAAACAGCTTTTTACCGCCACCGTCATCCCCAACCGCGGCGCGTGGCTCGAATACGAAACCGACTCAAACGACGTTTTCTACGTCCGCATCGATAAAAACCGCAAGCTGCCGGTGACCACCTTCATCCGTGCGCTGGGGCTTGCCTCGAACGATGAGATCATCGGCTTTTTCGGCGACGACGAGCGCATTATGGCGACCCTCGAAAAGGACAGCACCGTCAACACCGAGGAGGCGCTCCTGGAGGTTTACCGCAAGCTGCGCCCGGGTGAGCCGCCGACGGTCGATTCGGCGCAGAGCCACATCGACGCGCTTTTCTTTGACCCCAGAAGGTACGACCTTTCCAAGGTCGGCCGCTACAAATATAATAAGAAGCTTTCGATTACGCCGCGCATCATGGGCAGGACTGTGTCCCGTCCGGTTGCGGACCCGCTTACCGGCGAACTGCTCGCGGACGCGGGCGCGGTGCTCTCCCGCGAACTGGCTGAACAGATCGGCCGCTCCGGTGTCGATACCGTTTATTTGCAGGACGGCGAGCGCGAGATCAAGGTATTCTCGAACGGCATGGTCGACATCCACGATTTTGTGAAGTTCGACTGCACCGAACTGGGCATCAACGAAAAGGTGCGTTTCTCGGTGCTGCGCGAGCTGCTCGAGGGCTGCCAGGACGACGACGCGCTCAAAGAGCAGATCAAAGCGCGCCATGACGACCTGATCCCCAAACATATCATCAAGGACGATATCTTCGCGTCGATCAACTATCTGTGCTGCCTCGGCCACGATGTCGGCACCGTCGACGACATCGACCACCTGGGCAACCGCCGTATCCGCTCGGTCGGCGAGCTGCTCCAGAATCAGTTCCGCATCGGCTTTTCCCGCATGGAGCGGGTCATCCGGGAACGCATGGCCACCCAGGCGCAGGACATGGATGTCGTCACCCCGCAGGCGCTGATCAATATCCGCCCGGTCGTGGCTTCCATCAAGGAATTCTTTGGCTCTTCGCCGCTTTCCCAGTTTATGGACCAGACCAACCCGCTCGCGGAGCTCACCCACAAACGCCGTCTGTCGGCGCTCGGCCCCGGCGGCCTTTCCCGTGACCGCGCCGGATTCGAGGTGCGTGACGTACACTACAGCCATTACGGCCGCATGTGCCCGATTGAGACGCCGGAAGGCCCGAACATCGGACTGATCTCCTATCTCGCGACCTTCGCGAAAATCAACGAATACGGCTTCATCGAGGCCCCCTACCGCAAGGTGGATAAAGAGACCGGCGTGGTGCTCGACGAAGTCGAATACATGACCGCCGATATTGAGGACATGTACATCGTCGCGCAGGCGAATGAACCGCTCACCGCGGACAAGAAGTTCCAGAACCCCAAGGTCAGCGCCCGTTACCGCGACACGATGCTGATTGTCGAACGCGAAAAGGTCGACTACATGGACGTTTCGCCGAAGATGGTCGTTTCGGTCGCAACCGCGATGATCCCCTTCCTTGAGAACGACGACGCGAACCGCGCGCTGATGGGCGCGAACATGCAGCGCCAGGCGGTGCCGCTGCTCGTGCCGGAGGCGCCGATCGTCGCGACCGGCATGGAATATAAATCCGCGGTTGACTCGGGCGTTGCGGTCGTTTCCAAACACGCCGGCGTGGTCGATGCGCTTTCCGCCAACGAGATTGTCATCCGCGACGACCAGGGCGAGCACCATCCTTATCACCTGATCAAGTTCCTGCGTTCGAACCAGGGCACCTGCATCAACCAGCGCCCGATCGTCCAGAAGGGCGAGCGGATCGAGGTCGGCCAGGTGATCGCGGACGGCCCGTCCACTTCGAATGGTGAAATCAGCCTCGGGCGCAACATGCTCATCGGCTTCATCACCTGGGAAGGCTACAACTACGAGGACGCGGTGCTCATCAACGAGAAACTGGTCCGTGACGATATTTACACCTCGATCCACATCGAGGAATACGAGATCGAAGCCCGCGACACCAAGCTCGGGCCGGAGGAGATCACCCGCGACATCCCGAACGTGGGCGACGATGCGCTCAAGGAACTCGACGAACGCGGCATCATCCGCGTGGGTGCCGAAGTGCGCGCCGGAGACATCCTGGTCGGCAAGGTCACCCCGAAGGGTGAGACCGAGCTGAACGCCGAGGAGCGCCTGCTGCGCGCGATCTTTGGTGAAAAGGCCAGAGAGGTGCGCGACACCTCGCTGCGCGTCCCGCACGGCGAATACGGCATCATCGTCGACGTCAAGGTGTTTACCCGCGACAACTGCGACGAGCTTTCGCCGGGCGTCAACATGGTGGTGCGCTGCTACATCGCACAGAAACGTAAGATCTCGGTCGGAGACAAGATGGCCGGACGGCATGGAAACAAGGGCGTTGTTTCCCGCGTACTGCCGCAGGAGGATATGCCTTACCTGCCGGATGGACGGCCGCTTGACATCGTGCTGAACCCTCTGGGCGTTCCGTCCCGAATGAATATCGGGCAGGTGCTCGAAGTCCATCTGGGCCGCGCGGCCGCGCAGCTCGGCTGGAAGGTTGCGACGCCGGTATTCGACGGCGCGAACGAGCAGGACATCGCGGATGCGCTGACTGAAGCGGGCCTTTCGCCGGACGGCAAGACCGTCCTTTATGACGGGCGCACCGGCGAGGCGTTTGATAATCCGGTCACGGTGGGCTACATGTACTTCCTCAAGCTCCACCACCTGGTCGACGATAAAATCCACGCCCGTTCGACAGGGCCGTATTCCCTGGTCACCCAGCAGCCGCTGGGCGGCAAGGCGCAGTTCGGCGGACAGCGTTTCGGAGAGATGGAAGTCTGGGCGCTGGAGGCTTACGGCGCCGCATACACCCTGCAGGAAATCCTGACGGTAAAATCGGACGACGTGGTCGGGCGTGTGAAAACGTTCGAGGCGATTGTCAAAGGCAAAAATGTTCCGAAGCCGGGTATTCCGGAGTCGTTCAAGGTGCTCATCAAGGAGCTGCAGTCGCTCGGTCTCGACGTGCGCGTACTGGATAAGAACAACGAGGAGATCGACCTCAAGCAAACCTTTGACGACGACGAGAATATGGGGCTTACCCCTGTGGATGATTCGCTGATGGAAGGCGTCGAGGTCGCCGGCGAGTTTGAAGACGGATTTGACATTGACCAGCCTGACCCCGAGGCGGCAGATATCGATCTGCTCGACGTGGACCTGGACGACGATGTGGAGGAGAGCTTTGACCCCATCGAAGCGCTGGGCCTGGACGGCATCGCGAATGACGACAGTTTCTAATCTAAGGAAAGAGGGGTTCGCATTTTGGAATTTAACGTTTTTGAATCGATAAAAATCGGACTGGCGTCGCCGGAACTGATCCGCGAGTGGTCATGCGGCGAGGTCAAGAAGCCCGAGACTATCAACTACCGCACGCTCAAGCCCGAACGGGAAGGCCTTTTCTGCGAAAAGATCTTTGGGCCGACCAAGGACTGGGAGTGTTACTGCGGACGTTACAAGCGCATCCGCTATAAAGGCAAGGTCTGCGAACGTTGCGGCGTCGAGGTCACCCGCGCGAAGGTCCGCCGGGAACGGATGGGCCACATCGAGCTGGCCGCTCCGGTCAGCCATATCTGGTACTTCAAGGGCACCAGCTCCCGCATGGGGTTGCTGCTCAATATGTCCCCGCGCCTTCTGGAAAAGGTGCTCTACTTCGCCTCCTATGTGGTTATCGACCCGGGCCTCACCAACCTCAAAAAATACACCCTCCTTTCCGAAAAGGAATACCGCGACCTCAAGGAAGCTTATGAGGACGACTTCCGCGCCGGTATGGGCGCGGAGGCGGTCAAGGAGCTGCTTGCCGAGATCGATCTCGACAAGCTTTCCGATGAGCTCAAAACCGACCTCGAAACCGCGGCAGGCCAAAAGCGTATCAAACTTCTCAAGCGGCTCGAAGTGGTCGAGGCGTTCCGCCACAGCCACAACAAGCCCGAATGGATGATTCTTGATGTGGTGCCGGTCATTCCGCCGGATATCCGTCCGATGGTTCAGCTCGACGGCGGCCGCTTCGCAACGAGCGACCTGAACGACCTGTACCGCCGCGTCATCAACCGCAACAACCGTCTTAAGAAGCTTCTGGAGCTCGGCGCGCCGGACATCATCGTGCGCAACGAGAAGCGGATGCTGCAGGAGGCGGTCGACGCGCTCATCGACAACGGCCGCCGCGGCCGTCCGGTCACAGGACCCAATAACCGTCCGCTCAAATCCCTCTCGGATATGCTCAAGGGCAAACAGGGACGCTTCCGTCAGAACCTGCTGGGCAAGCGTGTCGACTATTCCGGCCGTTCGGTTATCGTCGTCGGCCCGGAACTGAAGATGTACCAGTGCGGTCTTCCAAAGGAGATGGCGCTTGAGCTCTTCAAGCCGTTCGTCATGAAACGGCTGGTCGACCTCAAGGTTGCCACCAATATCAAAAATGCCCGCAAAATGGTCGAACGCGCCACCGTAAAAGATGTTTGGGACGCGCTCGAAGTGGTTATCAAGGACCATCCGGTGCTTCTCAACCGCGCGCCGACGCTGCACCGTCTGGGAATCCAGGCGTTTGAGCCGGTCCTTGTCGAGGGCCGCGCCCTGAAGCTGCATCCGCTGGTCTGTACCGCCTACAACGCCGACTTCGACGGCGACCAGATGGCCGTGCACGTCCCACTTTCCGCCGAAGCGCAGGCCGAAGCCCGCTTTTTGATGCTGGCCGCGAATAACCTTCTTAAACCTTCGGACGGCAAGCCTGTCACCGTCCCGACCCAGGACATGGTGCTCGGTTCCTACTACCTCACCATGGTGCGCGAGGACGAAACCGGCGCGGGCAAGGTGTTCCGTGATTTCAACGAGGCCCTCATGGCCTACAATGCAGGTGCGGTTGGCCTGCACGCGCCCATCAAGGTGCGGGTGACAAAACAGGTAGGCGACGAGCGCATCTCCCACATTGTGGAGACGACCGTTGGCCGCATCATCTTCAACGACCCGATCCCGCAGGATCTCGGCTATGTCGACCGCTCCGACCCGGATCATGTGTTTGATCTCGAGATCGGCTTCCTCGTGCGCAAGAAGGAGCTCGGGAAGATCATTGACAAGACCATCCGCCAGTACGGTACTGCGAAGACCTCCGAAATGCTCGACCGCATCAAGGCGCAGGGCTTCAAATATTCCTGCCGCAGCGGCATCACGGTTGCCGTTTCGGACGCGGTCATCCCGCCGGAGAAAGCGGAATATATCGCGGAGGCCGACGCAAAGGTCGACGCGATCAAGCGCCAGTACGACCGCGGTTTCATCTCGGACGACGTCCGTTACGAGCGTGTGGTCGCCACCTGGAACGAGTGTTCCGCCAAGGTGAAGGACGCGCTGACCAAGACATTTGGCGAGCGCAATCCGATCTATATGATGGCCGACTCGGGAGCGCGTGGTTCAATGGACCAGATCCGCCAGCTCGCCGGTATGCGCGGACTCATCGCGAATACCTCCGGCCGCGCGATCGAAATCCCGATCAAGGCGAACTACCGCGAAGGCCTGAATATCCTGGAATACTTCCAGTCCTCCCGAGGCGCGCGCAAGGGCCTTGCGGACACCGCGCTGCGTACGGCGGACTCGGGCTATCTGACCCGCCGCCTGGTCGATGTTTCGCAGGATGTCATCATCCGCGAGAACGACTGCGGAACCCATGAGGGTATCGTCGTCTGCGACATTGTGGACAGCGGCCGCGTCATCGAGGATTTTGCCGAGCGTCTGCTCGGACGTTATGTCGCCGACGATGTCGTCGATCCCAAGACCGGTGAAGTGATCGTCTCCCGCGACAAGATGATGACCGAAGCCGATGCCAAGAAGATCCAGGCCGCGGGCTACACCGAGGTGAAGATCCGCACCCCGCTCAACTGCGAGTCGAAGATCGGCGTCTGCGCCAAGTGCTACGGCGCGAACCTCGCAAACGGCCAGCCGGTTGGCGTGGGCGAAGCGGTCGGCATCATCGCGGCACAGTCGATCGGTGAGCCGGGCACCCAGCTCACCATGCGTACCTTCCACACCGGCGGCTCGGTTTCCGCGGCGGACATCACACAGGGTCTTCCGCGTGTCGAGGAGCTGTTCGAAGCCAGAAAGCCGAAGAACAGCGCGATTATCTCTCACCTGGACGGTGTTGTTTCGTTTGAAAAGGATCAGAAGGGCGGCGACTTCGTGGTCGTCACTGCTGAGGACGGCGAACGCTTCGAGCGGCAGGTCGTCTACGGCTCCACCCTGCGTGTGCAGGAGGGAGACGTGGTCAAGAAGGGCGACCTCATCACCGAGGGCGCCATCGAGCCCAACGAGATCCTGACGGTTTCCGGACATCTCGCGGTACAGGATTACCTGATCAAAGAGGTGCAGCGCACCTACCGTACGCAGGGTGTTGACATCAATGATAAGCATATCGAGGTCATTGTCCGCCAGATGATGCGCAAAGTCAATATTGAGGACGGCGGCGACACGATGCTCATCACCGGCGCGAAGATCGAGAAGAGCGAGCTCGCGCGCATCAACGCCGAAGTCGACCGCCTGAACGCCCAGGACGGCGGGGAACGCCGCCACGCGGCGGGCACGCCGGTCCTGCTGGGTATCACGAAGGCGTCACTCGCAACCGAGAGCTTCATGTCGGCAGCCTCCTTCCAGGAAACCACCCGCGTGCTGACCGAAGCCGCGATCAAGGGCAAGGTCGACCATCTGATGGGCCTCAAGGAAAACGTCATCATCGGTAAGCTGGTCCCGGCCGGAACGGGCACGGTGGATTACGATACGCTCGAGATCGTGGACGCCGAGAGCCATGCCGACCACAGCGACTACAGCTTCATCTCCGATCTGGACGATGCGGAGGACATGCAGACAGTTTAACCATTTCACGTTTTTATCAACGCGACGCCGGTACGTCCCGCGGGACGTACCGGCGTCTTGGACGAAAGCGGAAGGATTTTCAGGCTTTTCTAATGGTAAAAACGTACAAAGACGGTAAAATTTTAATGTATGTATTGACAATGAGTCAAATGAGGCATTATAATAAAGAACTGTGAGACTGTGTCATAATGCGGTTTCAGCGGGATCGGGATGCTTCTGATCCCTTGAAATAAACAGATGGCCAAAAAGGCCAAAACAAAGTAAGGAGGTGCAATATGCCAACATTTAACCAGCTTGTACGCAAAGGTAGAGAGGTCACCGTCAAGAAGTCCACCGCTCCTGCGCTGCTGAAAGGATGGAACTCCAAGAAGAGAGTTGCAATCGATCAGAATTCCCCGCAGAAGAGAGGCGTCTGCACGGCCATCCGTACTTCTACCCCGAAAAAGCCGAACTCTGCGCTGCGAAAGGTCGCGAGGGTCAGACTGTCCAATGGATTTGAGGTTACTTCTTACATCCCCGGCATCGGCCACAACCTGCAGGAGCATAGCGTCGTGCTCATCCGCGGCGGGCGCGTTAAGGACCTGCCTGGTGTCCGTTACCACATCATCCGTGGCACACTGGATGCGCAGGGCGTTGCAAAACGCATGCAGGCCAGATCCAAATACGGCGCGAAACGGCCGAAGGCTGGTGCCAAGAAGTAATAAAACTTTTCGATTATTCTGCCAATTTTAGGCTAACATATAGATGTGAGCCTCGGATTGGCGCGAACGGGAGTTTTGTCACTTTCGAGTACCAATGAATTCATTATATTTATGAAGGAGGGAAGCGAAGTGCCAAGAAGAGGTCGTATTGCAAAACGTGATGTTTTGCCGGACCCGCTTTACAATTCCAAGCTCGTCACCCGGCTGATCAACAATATTATGTATGACGGCAAAAAAGGTGTCGCACAGAAGATTGTATACGGTGCATTCGATATCGTCAAAGAAAAGACGGGCAAAGATCCGCTGGAAGCTTTCGAGCAGTCGATGGAGAACATTATGCCCGTGCTGGAGGTCAAAGCCCGCCGCGTCGGCGGTGCAACCTACCAGGTTCCTATGGAGGTGCGTCCGGAACGCCGTCAGACCCTGGGTCTGCGGTGGCTGACCACCTACAGCCGCAACCGCGGCGAGAAGACCATGAGAGAGCGCCTTGCGGGCGAGATCATGGATTCTCTCAACCAGACCGGCGGCGCCGTCAAAAAGCGCGAGGATACCCACAAGATGGCAGAAGCCAACAAGGCGTTTGCACATTACCGCTGGTAATCCGCCCCATCTGGGAGTCAGTTTTTGTTATTTCATTCTACCGGCGGCGTCAGCCCATCGCTGATTGCGGCGTCGGAGCGCAAGAAATTTAGGAGGACACTATGCCAAGAGATGTATCTCTGGAAATGACACGAAATATCGGCATAATGGCCCACATTGACGCCGGCAAGACCACCACCACCGAGCGTATCCTGTACTACACGGGCATCAACCACAAGATTGGTGAAACGCACGAAGGCACGGCGACGATGGACTGGATGGCGCAGGAGCAGGAGCGTGGTATCACCATCACCTCCGCTGCGACCACCTGTTACTGGAAGGGCCACCGTATCAACATTATCGACACCCCTGGACACGTGGACTTCACCGTTGAAGTCGAGCGCTCGCTGAAAGTGCTCGACGGCTCGGTGACGGTATTCTGCGCGAAGGGCGGTGTTGAGCCGCAGTCTGAAACCGTTTGGCGTCAGGCGAACAAATACCACGTCCCGCGCATGGGTTACGTCAACAAGATGGACATCATGGGCGCGGACTTCTACCGCGTCATCGAAATGATGCGTCAGCGCCTCAAATGCAACGCTGTCCCGATTCAGTTGCCGATCGGCGCCGAGCAGTTCTTCAAGGGCATCATCGACCTCATTGAAATGAAGGCCGACGTCTACTATGACGACCTTGGAAAGGACATGCGCGTTGAGGAAATCCCCGAGGATATGATGGAGAAAGCCCAGCAGTACCGTGAGGAACTGCTCGAGCACCTCGCTGATTGCGACGAGGCCTTCATGGAGAAATACCTCGCGGGCGAGGAGATCACCACGGAGGAAATCCGTACTGTGATCCGCAAATCCACCATCGCAAACACGATGGTTCCGGTCTGCTGCGGTACGTCCTACAAGAATAAGGGCGTCCAGAAGCTGCTCGATTCGATCATTGATTTCATGCCTTCCCCGACCGATATCGAGAGCATCAAGGGCACCAATCCCGAGACTGGTGAGGAAGAGGAGCGCAAACCGGGCGACAAGGAGCCGTTCGCGGCGCTTGCGTTCAAGATTGCGACCGACCCGTATGTCGGCAAGCTCTGCTTCTTCCGCGTCTATTCCGGTACGCTGACCGCGGGTTCGGGCGTTTACAACCCGAACAAGGACAACACCGAGCGCATCGGTCGTATCCTGCAGATGCACGCGAACCACCGGAAGGATCTTGAAGTCTGCTACTGCGGCGATATTGCGGCGGCGGTCGGCCTCAAGAACACCACCACCGGCGACACGCTGTGCGATCCGAAGCATCCGATCATCCTGGAGTCGATGGAGTTCCCGGATCCGGTTATCAACCTCGCGATCGAGCCGAAGACCAAGGCTGGCCAGGAAAAAATGGCCATCGGCCTTTCGAAGCTCGCCGAGGAGGACCCGACTTTCCGGACCTACACCGATCAGGAAACCGGACAAACGATCATCGCGGGCATGGGCGAACTGCATCTGGAGATCATCGTCGACCGCCTGCTGCGTGAGTTTAAGGTTGAGGCGAATGTCGGTAAGCCGCAGGTTGCTTACAAGGAAACCATCCGCAAACTGGCTGATGTCGACCACAAATACGCCCGCCAGTCGGGTGGTAAGGGTCAGTACGGCCATGTCAAGATCAAGATCGAACCGAACGAGAGCGGCAAGGGCTACGAGTTTGTCAACGCGATCGTCGGCGGCGCAATCCCGAAGGAATACATTGGTCCGATCGACCAGGGTATCCAGGGCGCGATGCTGGCCGGCGTCCTGGCGGGCTATCCTGTCGTTGACGTGAAGGTCACTCTGTACGACGGCTCCTATCATGAGGTCGACTCCTCTGAAATGGCCTTTAAGATCGCCGCTTCGATGGCGTTCAAGATGGCGATGCAGAAGGCTGACCCGGTTCTGCTCGAACCAATCATGAAGGTTGTTGTCACAACCCCTGAGGACTATATGGGCGACGTCATCGGCGACCTGAACAGCCGCCGCGGCCAGATCCAGGGTATGGAAGCGGTCTTCGGCGCGCAGGAAATCCGTGCGTTTGTCCCGCTGTCCGAGATGTCCGGCTACTCCAACGACCTGCGCTCCAAGACGCAGGGCCGTGGCAACTATGTCATGGAGCCGAGCCACTACATCGAGGTTCCGAAGTCGATTGCAGAAGGAATTATGTCCGAAAGAGGCAAAAAAGCGGAATAATCCGGCTTTCCCTCTTGCAATTTTGCCTGCAACTTGATAGAATACAAACTATAGTCCCCAGGCTTTAAAATTAAAAAATCATTCTTATAAGGGAGGAAATTTTCGATGGCAAAGGCACATTTTGAAAGAAACAAGCCCCACGTAAATATCGGTACCATCGGTCACGTTGACCATGGCAAGACCACTCTGACCGCTGCGATCACCAAGGTTCTGGCTATGAAAGGCCAGGCCCAGTTCGAAGCGTATGACATGATCGATAAGGCCCCGGAAGAGCGCGAGCGCGGCATCACCATCAATACCGCTCACGTTGAGTATGAAACCGACAAGCGTCACTATGCGCATGTCGACTGCCCCGGACATGCCGACTATGTTAAAAACATGATCACCGGTGCCGCGCAGATGGACGGCGCGATCCTGGTTGTTTCCGCGGCCGACGGCCCGATGCCCCAGACCCGTGAGCACATCCTGCTCTCCCGTCAGGTTGGCGTTCCGTATATCGTTGTTTTCATGAACAAGGCGGACCAGGTTGACGATCCTGAGCTGCTCGAGCTCGTTGAGATGGAAATCCGTGAGCTGCTTTCCAGCTATGACTTCCCGGGCGACGATATCCCGATCATCAAGGGTTCCGCTCTGGTCGCGCTGGAGTCCACTTCCACCGATCCGGCTGCTCCGGAATATGCCCCGATCCTCGAACTGATGGACGCTGTCGACGAGTACATTCCGACTCCGGAAAGAAAAGCCGACCTGCCGTTCCTGATGCCTGTTGAGGACGTCTTCACCATCACCGGCCGCGGCACCGTTGCGACCGGCCGTGTGGAACGTGGCCAGCTGAAGACCGGCGACGAAGTTGAGATCGTCGGCCTGCAGGACGAGAAGAAAAAGACCGTTGTTACCGGCATCGAGATGTTCCGCAAGATCCTCGACTACGCTGAGGCTGGCGACAACATCGGTGCGCTGCTGCGTGGTATCCAGAGAACCGAGATCGAGCGCGGACAGGTTCTGTGCAAACCCGGCTCCATCCACCCGCACGTCAAATTCCGCGGCCAGGTCTATATCCTGAAAAAGGAAGAGGGCGGCCGTCACACCCCGTTCTTCAACAACTACCGTCCGCAGTTCTATTTCCGCACCACCGACGTTACCGGCGTCATCACCCTGCCGGAAGGCGTTGAGATGTGCATGCCTGGCGATAACGTCGAGATGGACGTTGAGCTGATCACCCCGATTGCGATCGAGGAAGGTCTGCGCTTCGCGATCCGTGAAGGCGGCCGTACCGTTGGTTCCGGCGTCGTCATCAAGATCAACGACTAATTTTTATTCACAGAAAAAAGGCCCTGATGCGTTTGTATCAGGGCCTTTTGTGTTTTAGAGGAGTGGATTTCATGAACTATCAGCGCGAATATTCCCGCCGCATCCGGCTGGGGGTCATCGGGGTCGGCGCGCACGCCTATCGTAACCTGCTGCCGCTGCTCAGTTATCTTCCGATCGAACTCCAGGCGGTCTGCAACTTCTCCAACGAGGAGGCGGGAAGGCGAACCGCCGCCCAGTATGGCTGTCATTATTACAAAGGCGCCGAACGGATGTATGAGTCGGAAAAGCTCGACGCGGTGCTCCTTTGCGCTTCCCCGCAGGCGCATACCACGCTGGCTTGTGAAGCGTTGGACCGGGGAGTGCATGTATTCACCGAAAAGCCGCCCGCGATGAACAGCGGCGAGCTGGAGCGAGTGCTTACGCACCGCGGTGACCGCGTCTATGTAGTTGGTTACAAAAAAGCGTTCATGCCGGCGACGGACAAGGCGGTTGAATTTGCACAGAGTGAGAAGTACGGCCGGGTGAAGTCGATTTTGGCTTCCTATCCGGTCAATCTGCCGCCTGACCCCGCCGGATCGCTTGCGCGCGGGGAATTTTCCGACTGGCTGGCCGACAGCTGCCATCCCATTTCCTTTCTGCTTGCGGTGGGCGGCAGGGTAAAGACAGTCCAGGCTACCCAGGGGCCGCTTGGCAACAGTGTCTGCATCCTCGAATTTGAAAACGGCGCGCTGGGGATTCTGCACGGGGCAACAGGCCCGGATCTGCCGGTTGAGAATTACAGCGTCTATGGGGACAATTGGGATCTGCAAATCCGCAACACCGATACGGTCATCCTGAATCGTGGCATTCCTTTTGAATTGGGACGCACCGAAAGCTTTACGGTACCGGGAGAGGAATACGGATCGATTGTCTGGCGCCCGCAGAACTGTAAAGCAACGCTGGAAAACAAGGCGCTTTTCGTGCAGGGAATGTATGCTGAGATGAAACATTTCTGTGATTGCGTGCTGGAAGGCAAACCGGCCACACGCGGGACGCTTGAATTTGCCATTCAGGTGTGCCGGGTGAGTGAAGCGGCCATGCGGTCGTGCGGGCAGAAAATTCCGGTCAATTCGTGAGCCGCAGGGCTCTGTAGAATTACCTGCCGCCTGTCTGTAAAAAAGAAACCCTTGGGGCTGCCTGATGGATCTCTTAAGTGTATTCCTTTTTACATTTGGACTGATGGGTAAGGACTTCGTCAATTTCACTAGGCGTTAAATGAAGCAGAAAAATATGATCAAGTAAATAAAGAGATAAATCGAAATTGAAATGGAGAAATTTCTATGTTTGAAAAAAAGGAAAAAAGATTTGCACTAAAAGAAGAAGAAAACTATAGTTTTGGAGTGGTCAGGATTATAGTTGATACAAAAACTGGCGTTAATTATATTATGACTGTAGGCGTTGGAGGCTCCTCAATTACCCCGCTGCTTGATTGTGATGGCAATGTAGTTGTTGATAAATAAACTCCTCATTTATCGGGCAGTTGCTGCCTGTGAAGATACCTCCTTCCGTTCCTTCGGCGGAAGGAGGCTATTTATATCCTGAATCAGTCCAAAAGGTAAAAGGGAGCAGGTGTTTCCCGCCTTGACAAAGCGCGCGCGAAGGACTATAATATAGAAAATTTGATCAGTCTGTTTCAGGGCGAGGTGCAATTCCTCACTGGCGGTAAAGTCCGCGAACCGGCGATGAGCCGGCTGAATGGGTGAAACTCCCATACCAACGGTATAGTCCGGATGAAAGAAACGGCGCAACAGGCGGACAATCCGCCACTACGCTACGTCCTTGAGCCATTTGGTTTGAGGGCTTTTTCATTTTCCTGACAGACCTCGACGGAGGTAATGTTATGAAAGCAAGCGCATCCACCAGAAAACTCACCACCATGGCCATGCTCACCGCGATCTCGATCGTGCTGGTGGCAATCATCCATTTCCCGCTGTTCCCGGCGGCGCCGTGGATGGAATACGACCCGGCCGACATCCCCATCTTCATTGGGACCTTCCTGTTTGGGCCGCTGTCGGGTCTTTGCCTGACGCTGGTCGTCTCGGTGATCCAGGGACTCACGGTCAGTGCGGCGAGCGGGCCCATCGGTATCCTCATGCACTTTTGCGCGACCGGTTCGTTTGTACTTGTGGCGGGCAATCTCTATAAGCACAGCCACACCCGCAAGGGCGCCGTAACCGCGCTCGTATGCGGTATAGGGGCCTGGACATTGGCAATGGTGCTGTGGAATCTCATCTTCACGCCGATTTTCATGGGCGCGCCGATGGAAGCGGTGCTTGAGATCATGATCCCGGTGATCATCCCGTTCAATCTGGTCAAGGCCGGGATCAACGCGGTGGTGACCTACCTGGTCTATAAACCGATTGCGCGGCTGGTGCGGCATGAACATTTTGAGGCCGCGCCGCAGAACCCTTGACAAAGTATGCCGGATCGTGTAGACTATATTTCGTGAATTGAATACTGCCTTATGAAGAGTGGTGGAGGGAACAGGCCCTATGAAGCCCGGCAACCTGCATTTTGTGCAAGGTGCCAAATCCTGCGGCATGGCCGACAGATGAGGATGGACGCGAGCTCGGTTTATGCCGGGCTCGTTTTTTGTTTGATGCAGGGATTTTCATCATATTTCGCACAACATAATCGGATAGAATCCGGTTGGAGATTCTCCGAATCTGTTGTGAAAAGAGGAACTGATCCATGAAATTTCAGGTTTTTTGCAGAAAGGCCGTGAGCTTGGTGCTCGCGGCGGCCTTGGGGTTGGGGCTTTCAGCCACGGCGTCGGCGCGGGAATATAACGATTACGAGGAAATCGTTTCTCACGTCAGCCTGAAGGTGCCGGGAGAACTGAATATCGCGCGTCCAGCGGACGATATCACCACATCGGCTTCCAATTATTTCATTATGGGTTCGTCCGATCCGGACGTGAAGCTCACAATGAATGGCGAGGAGGTCAAAAACCGCGGCGCGCGCGGCAGCTTCGGCGTTTACGTCGCGCTGGACAAGGGGGAGAACACCTTCAAGTTCAAGCAGGGAGCGAAAAGCGCTACTGTTACCATCATCCGCGGGCAGGTTACCGACGCGCCCACCACCAAGGTGATCTCCAGCATGGCGCCATCCTACGACTGCGCCACCGTGAGCGGTGAAACGATCCGCCTTTCCTGTGTGGCGCCGAGCGGCGCGACTGTTGTCGCGACGGTCGGTGGACGGCAGGTGAAACTAAAACAGGCCGCGGCAACCGCCAAAAAAGGTGTTCCGGCCACTTTCACCGGCGAAACGGTCGCCGGACAGGTGCAGGGTACCCGCGACCTCGGTCCGGTTACATACACGCTGAATGGCAGCCAGACCTTCACCTCCGCCGGAAAGGTTTTCCTTGCCGGGGAACTGGGGTCGCTCGCGGTGCAGGTCAAAAACAATGTGGCGAACGTCTATAAGGATTCGCAGCGCAGCGCCTATATCGAAACGGCGAAGCTTGGCGCGGTCGATGTGGTCGTCGACATAACCTCCACCATGTACAAGCTCTCGACCGGCGGCTGGGTGATGAAGGAATCGGTTCAGCCGCTCACCCGTGTGCAGGACGTGACCCTCGATGTGGACGAAATCTCGTTTGGGGTAGAGGACGACGGTAAAGGCGAGATGCTGACCCTTTCGGGCGGCGGCAAGCCGATGTTCCGCGCCTACATGGACAGCGAGACCCTGAACGTCAAGCTCTTCAACACCGCCATCTCACAAAACCAGGCGGCCGCGCTCGACGATGCGATCGGCAGGCGAAGCTATCTTTTCACCGGCGTGGAGCTGGATTATGAGGGCCAGGACGCGATCCTCACCTTCCCGCTGGCAGGCGAAAAGGGACTTTGGGGCTACGACGTCAGTTATGGCGCGGACGGCGGCGTGAATATCTATGCGAAGTACCAGCCCCGCCTTTCGGATGGGGACAAGCCGCTCTCCGGCGTCACCATCGCGGTGGACGCGGGACACGGCGGCGCCGACCCGGGGGCGCTGGGTATCCCGCTCACAAGCGGCGCGACCGAGAAGGACATCACGCTTGCGACCGCAATCGCGGTGCAGAAGCGGCTCGAGTCGCTCGGGGCGGACGTGGTGATGTGCCGGACGGATGACAGCGACGTCACGATGAATCAGCGGATGACCGACACCTTT
Source organism: Anaerotruncus sp. AF02-27 (assembly GCF_003465835.1). Lineage (NCBI taxonomy): Bacteria > Bacillati > Bacillota > Clostridia > Eubacteriales > Oscillospiraceae > Anaerotruncus > Anaerotruncus sp. AF02-27. The sequence continues at coordinate 32,687 of NZ_QSBX01000023.1, forward strand.
GCGGCGCGCGCGGACCTATTTATCTCGCTGCACTGCAATTCGATCGGCTACGACACCGACGCCTCCAAGCCGAACGGCACCGAGGTCTACTATTTTGAGAACATCGCAAAAAAACTGGCGACGGCCCTCTCCGCGAATGTCTCAGAGTATACAGGCCGCACAAACCGCGGTGCGAAGTTCTCGAATTACCGCGTGACCCTCAACAGCTACGCGCCTTCGGTTCTGGTCGAGATGGGTTTCCTCACCAACCCGGCCGAGTACGACAGCATGACCAGCCGGCGCGGCATCTATAACACGGCCAACGCGGTAGGCGACAGCGTACTGGCGGCGCTCAAATAAACATTCCGTATTTTCACAACAGATCAAAGATAAAGGAGAATGGAAAAATGGCAAAATACCTGTTCACCTCGGAATCGGTCACCGAAGGACATCCCGATAAGATCTGCGACCAGATCTCCGACGCGGTGCTCGACGCGATCCTGGACAAGGACCCGACGGCGCGTGTGGCGTGCGAGACGGCGGTCACCACCGGCATGGTGATGATCATGGGTGAGATTTCCACAAACTGCTATGTGGACATCCCCGCAATCGCCCGCAAAACGATCGAAGAGATCGGATACGACCGTGCCAAATATGGTTTTGACTGCAAGACCTGCGCGGTGCTCACCTCGATCGACGAACAGAGCCCGGACATCGCGCTCGGCGTAAATGACGCGCTGGAAGCCAAAAATGGGGAGACCGGCGAGGCGGACACAACCGGCGCCGGCGACCAGGGCATGATGTTCGGGTATGCATCCGATGATACCCCGGAACTCATGCCGATGCCGATTTCCCTGGCGCATAAGCTTGCAAAGCGGCTCACCGAGGTGCGCAAAAGCGGAATTTTGCCCTACCTGCGTCCGGACGGAAAAACCCAGGTCACGGTGGAATATGCCGACGACCGGCCGGTGCGGATCGACGCGGTGGTCATTTCGAATCAGCACGCGCCGGAGATTTCGCTCGAGCAGATCCGGGCGGACATCATCGAACAGGTCATAAAGGCCATCATCCCGGCAGAGCTGATGGATGAGAAAACCAAAATCTATGTGAACCCCACTGGACGGTTTGTCATCGGCGGGCCGCAGGGGGACAGCGGGCTCACCGGACGCAAGATCATCGTCGATACCTACGGCGGATTCGGCCGGCACGGCGGCGGCGCTTTTTCGGGCAAAGACCCGACCAAGGTCGACCGTTCGGCGGCTTATGCGGCGCGGTATGTTGCGAAGAACATTGTCGCGGCAAAGCTTGCGCGCCGCTGTGAAATCCAGGTGGCCTACGCCATCGGCGTGGCGCATCCGGTTTCGGTCAATGTTAACACCTTCGGCACCGGCACAGTCAGCGACGAGAAGCTCGCCGAAGCGGTGATGAAAGTGTTCGATTTGCGCCCGGCGATGCTCATCAAATCGCTCGATCTGCGCCGCCCGATTTACCAAAAGCTTGCCGCCTATGGACATATGGGAAGGGAAGACCTCGGCGTAAACTGGGAAAAAACCGACAAAGTGGAGGCGCTTTTGGCCGCAGTCAGGTAATTTTTTGCAAAAAAACAGAAACACATTTTCACCTCGGCGCATAAGATGTGCCGAGGTGATTTTTATGTTGGATGCGATCATTTGGATTTGTATGGCGATCCTTGCGTGTGTGGGCTTTGTGCAGTGTGCCACCTGGCTGGCGGTGCGTCATAGTTGTAAAGGAAATCACGTTTACAGAGTGATCCCCATCGGCGGAGAGGGCAAAAACACCGGAAACCAGATGGCGCTGATGTACACCTGCCTGCAATGGGAGGCGAACCCCAGCCGCCAGGACTATGTACTCTACGGCATCGGTCTGAACGAGAAGGAACAGCAGGCCTGCGAGGAACTCGCGCGCGCGGCGGGGGTCTGCTTTGTGCAGACGCCGGAGGAACTGGAAGCGCTGCTGCGAACCCCCTGAGCCGCTTGCCCATGCGGATGATTTGTATTATAATGGGAAACAGATTGTCCCGGCCGTAAAACCGCCGGGGAGGACGTTGGGAAAGGAGGAGCGCGGGAGATGCAAAGCGGGGAGCTTTACAGGCTGGAGGGCAGCGTGGAGGCGGTTATCTATCACAATCCGGACAACGGCTACTCGGTTCTGGAGATTGCGACCGATGAGGACACGGTCACAGTGGTCGGGGAGTTCGCCGACATCGCGGTTGGGGAGACGCTCAAGGTGACCGGTGTGTATACCACTCACCCGAAGTATGGTTTGCAGCTCAAGGCGGAGCAGTATGAGCGCTTGATGCCCGCGACCGCCGCCGCTATCGCGAGCTACCTTTCCTCCGGCGCGATCAAGGGGATTGGCCCTGCGATTGCCAGAAAGCTGGTCGAACGCTTCGGGGACGATACCCTAACCGTGATCGAACAAAATCCGGCAAGGCTTGCTGAGATTGGAGGAATTTCGCCCAAAAAAGCGGAAAGTATTTCCAAAGAGTATCAAAAACTATTTGGTATACGGACGGTAATGCTATTTTTGAGCAATTTTGGGGTTCCCGCGTCGTTTGCGATCAAAACCTGGAAGAAATTGGGGATGGACGCGCAGGAGATCGTGTCAAAAAATCCCTATGTTCTGTGCAGCGAAGAGATCGGCGTCGCTTTTGAAACCGCGGATGTGATTGCTGCCCGTGGCGGCGTTGCGCCCGACAGCCTCGAGCGGATTGGGGCGGGTGTCATGCATGTGCTGCGTCACAACACCGGCAATGGTCACACCTGCCTGCCGCAGGAGAAGCTGGTCGAGGTATCCTGCCGCCTCACCCAGGTGGACAGCTACCATATCATCGACGGCGTGGACGAATTGGTCGCGCGGGGGGAGCTGGTGCGCCTTGGTGTGAACGGGGAGGACTTCATCTACATCCCCCGGTATTACGAGGCGGAATGCTACATCGCCTCCAAGCTTTCCCTGATGCTCCAGAACACCGGCGAGGGCCTTTTGCCGGATGTGGACGGCTTTGTCGCGGAGCATGAGCGGCGGCAGGGGATCGTCTATGCCGAATTGCAGCGCCGTGCGATCACCACCGCGATCACCCGGCCGATGATGATCCTGACCGGCGGGCCGGGCACCGGCAAGACGACCGCTATCGCGGCGATCATCCACCTGCTCGGGCAGATGGGGGAAAAGGTGGCGCTTGCCGCGCCGACCGGGCGCGCCGCAAAGCGGATGAGCGAATTGACCGGCGTGGAGGCAAAGACCGTCCACCGGCTTTTGGAAGTCGACTATTCGGACGGCTCGGGCGCGCTGCGCTTCAAACGCAACGAGAAAAACCCGCTTCCCTGTGACGCGGTCATCATCGACGAGACCTCGATGATGGACACGCTCCTGTTTGAATCGCTGCTGCGGGCGCTCAAATTTTCCTGCCGGCTCATTCTGGTGGGCGACCCGGACCAGCTGCCGTCGGTCGGCGCGGGCAACACGCTCGGGGACCTTATCGAGAGCGGCGTGGTGCCGGTGGTGCATCTGCGGGAGATCTTCCGGCAGGCGGCCAAGAGCCTCATTGTCACCAACGCCCACGCAATCGTGACCGGCGCGTATCCGCGCATGGATCAGAAGGACAACGACTTCTTCCTGCTCACCTGTGAAAGTTCCGCGCAGATCCTTACGGTGACCGCCGACCTGTGCAGGCGGCGTCTGCCCAAGAGCTACGGTTATTCCCCGATGTGGGATATCCAGGTCATCGCGCCGACCCGCGTCGGCGCGGCGGGCACGGGGGAGCTCAACCGCGTGCTGCAAACGGCGCTCAACCCGCCCGATCCGGCGAAAAAGGAGTTTGCCGCCGGGACGGTAACTTTTCGGGAGGGCGACAAGGTCATGCAGATCAAAAACAATTATGACCTTGTATGGGAAAAGGACGGCGGCGAACAGGGGATGGGCATTTTCAACGGGGATATCGGGGTGATCGAACTGATCAACCGCCCATCCTCCTCCATGATAATCCGGTTTGAGGATCGGAACGTGGAATACTCCTTTGATATGGCAAATGAACTTGAACTCGCCTATGCGATCACTGTTCACAAAAGTCAGGGCAACGAATACGACGCGGTGATCATGCCGCTGATGGACGGCCGCAGCCGGATGTATTACCGAAACCTCCTCTATACCGCTGTGACCCGCGCCAAGAAGCTGCTCATCATCGTGGGCAGCGAACGCGCGGTGCGTATGATGGTGGACAATCATAAAAAGTCGCGCAGGTACACGAACCTGGTATACCTGCTGGGAGAGGTGTGCGATGGCGAAGTTCAGTGACCGGCTCCTCTCGCTGATTTTCCCCAATAAATGCTTCCTGTGCGGGAAGGTGCTTGAAGGGGAGCGGTGGCTGTGCGAAGCCTGTGAAGGCCAACTGCCGTACACCGCGGATGAGCTTTGTTCGGGCTGCGGCAAGCGGTATGCGGAATGTATGTGCGGTGAAATCGCGGACAGCCTTTCCGGAGCCGCCGCGCCGCTCTATTACACCGGCGGCACGGCGCGCGGCATTCATCGCTTTAAGTACGACGGGCGCCGGTACTATGGGAAGTATCTCGCCGCGCTGATGGCGGACGCGGTGCGGGACACCTTTCCGATGGTTTCGTTTGACGGGGCTGCCTGGGTGCCGACCCATGCGGCCAAGCTGCGGGAGCGGGGATTCTGCCCGGCGCTGTTGCTTGCGCGCGAGGTCTGTGCGCGGCTCGGGCTGCCGCTGCTCGAAACCGGCCTCGTCCACACCGGACGCGGCGGCGCGCAGATGCGCCAGGGCGGCAGGGAGGCCCGCCGCGAAAACGCGAAGCGCAATTTTTCGATCCGCAGGGATACGAATCTTTGCGGCAAGACAGTCCTTTTGGTGGATGATGTGCTTACGACCGGTGAAACGGCAAAACGCTGCGCGAGGCTGCTCTTAAAAAAGGGGGCGGCTGAGGTCTATGCGGTCTGTGCCGCGACGACCCGGGAGGATGAGGACGGATAGCGGACTTTTATTGCAAAAATTGTCGAATTGCGGTATACTACTACTGTTTTGATTTCGCTTTAATTATTTGGAGGCTCAAATATGAATTCTATTGACATCGGGATCGACCTCGGCACGGCGACAGTATTGGTTTACGCCGGGGAACAGGGAATCGTGCTGCGTGAACCGTCGGTAGTGGCGATCAATACCAAAAACGACACCATCCTTGCGGTGGGGGATGAAGCGCACGCCATGATCGGCAAGACCCCGGCGGAGATCAGCGCGATCCGTCCGCTGGAGGACGGGGTCATTTCGGATTACAAAATGTGCGAAGAGATGATCAAATACTTTTTGCGCAAAGCCTGCCCGAGCAATATGGTCAAGCCCCGCGTCGCGCTCTGCGTGCCGTCGCTCATCACCGGCGTGGAAGCGCAGGCGGTGGTCGACGCGGCGGTCGTGGCCGGCGCGCGCCGGGTATTTCTGATCGAAGAGCCGGTCGCCGCGGCAATCGGCGCCGGGATTGATATCTCAAAGCCGGAGGGAAACATCGTGCTTGACATCGGCGGAGGCACCAGCGATATCGCGGTCCTTTCGCTGAACGGCATCGTCTGCAAGAATTCGATCAAGATGGCGGGCGACAAGTTCAACGCCGCCATTGTGCGGTATATCCGTTCAACTTATAATCTGCTGATCGGGGAACGGATGGCGGAGAATATCAAAATTTCGATCGGAAGCGTCGATCCGAATGAAGAGGATCTCACCTTTGAGGTCAAAGGCCGCAACCTGGCGACCGGCCTGCCGAACAAACGCACCATTACCCGGCGGGAACTTTATCCGTCAATCCTCGATTGTGTGGTGGAAATCCGCGACGCGGTGCATGCCGTGGTGGAAAAAACCCCGCCCGAGCTGGTGGGTGACATCTATACAAACGGACTTGTGATGACCGGCGGCGGCTCGCTGCTGCACGGGTTTGACACCTACCTCAGCCGGGAACTGAAGATGCCGGTGCGGGTGGCGGAAAATCCGGTTGAATGCGTTGCGATCGGCACCGGCCGCTCGTTCGACTACATCGATGAGCTGGTGGACGGTTTTATATCTTCTTCGACGCACAAGCACTGAATCTGGAAAACGCATAAATTCCTCCTGTGGCTGGAATACTTTAAGTATCCAAACCAAAGGAGGAATTTTTGATGCCGCTGACTTCCAAGGAACTCACCGCGATCGAGGACCAACTGGGCGTGGAACAGAATATGGTCAAGAAGTTTTCGATGTACGCGACCATGACGACCGATCCGCAGCTCAAGACAAAATTTGAACAGAACGCCGCCAAACATCAGAACCACTATAATAAACTGCTCCAGCAGTTGGGTTAGGAGGGAGCGCCATGCCAAATCAGAATCAGAAACAGCAGCCGTTTGGGGATCGTGAGATGATGGACGACGCGCTTTCAAGTCAGAAGTTCATCACCGAAGGCTATAACAGCTTTGCGAATGAATGCGCATCCCCGGCCGTGATGAGCGAGCTGATGAACATCCTGAATGAGGAACATCAGATCCAGCACGAACTTTTTGACGAGATGTTAAAACGCGGCTGGTATGCCACCGAGCCCGCTCCGCAGAAAAAGATCGACCAGTGCAAACAGAAATATCCGGCCAACTGAGCCGGTGCATACAAATGCCCGCCATTTTCCAAACGGCGGGCATTTGTTTATTCCTTTGCCGGGGCGAGGTGCACATCGAGCTGATTATAGGGGATCGAGATGCCCGCCGCGTCGAACCGCCGCTTCGATTCCTCGAGCAGGTCGAATTTGAGCGTCCAGTAGTCGTCGGTCCCGACCCAGACGCGGCAGCCGATCTTGATGGCGGAATCGCCGTGTTCGACCATCCGCACGAGTGGGGCGGGATTGTCGAGCGCGAGCGGGTTCTCCGCGATGATGGCGGAAAGAATCTGTTTGGCCGCTTCGAAGTCGTCGTCATAGCCGATCGAAAAGTCGATGTCGAGCCGGCGGGTTTCCCGGCCGGTGAAGTTTATGATCTGCGCCTTGGCCACGTCGCCGTTGGGGATGTGCACAAGTTTGTTGTCGATGGTGCGCATTACGGTGTAGTTGAGGCGGATCTCCTCGACGGTGCCTTCGTTTCCAGCGATTTCGACATAGTCCCCCAGTGCGAACGGCTTTGTAAAAAGCACCGACATGCCGCCCGCCAGGTTGCCGAGCGAATCCTTGACGGCGAGCGAAATCGCCAGACCAAAGACGCCGAGCAGAGCGATAAACGAGCCGACTTCGACGCCCAGGGTGGCAATCACCGTGATGCCGAGGAGGATATACAGGATGACGTTAATGATCGAAAGCAGGAAATTGTGGAGCGTGGGATCGAGCTTCGAGCGGATGAGCGCCTTGCGCAGCAGGCGGGTGACGATTCGGATGAGGACGATCCCGATGACAAGGACCGCGGCGGCGGTCAGCAGGTGCGGAAGATAATCGAGGAACGCCTCCCACAGGAAGGACCAACGGCTTTTCGGGTCCATGCTGGCGAGCTCGTCGACGACTTTATTGACGGCCGCGGCGGCCGATGCGGTATCGAGGGTTTCGGTTGACATAGATCAGGTACTCCTTTCGGGGGGATGGGGCTGCTCGGTACTTTTGAGAAATGCGGAAGGCGGCTGCCCGGTGACCTTTTTAAAGACGCGGGAAAAATAGAACGCGTCGTCATAACCGACCGAGGCGGCCACAGCGGAAATCGGAAGGGAGGTGTGTTCGAGCAGTTCGCAGGCCTGGGAAATGCGAAACTGCGTGAGGTATTCATTTGGGGAAGTGCCGATGTGCCGCATAAACACCCGATAGAGATGGCTGCGGCTGATGCCGACCGAGGCGGCGACATCGCCCACGTCGATTTCTCCGGAATAGTTGTGGGCGATAAAGCGGATGGCGCTTTCGACATATTCGAGCGAAAGATCACCCGCGGCGGCAGAAACAGGTCCCTGTTCCATCAAAAGCCCCAGCAGCAGGTAGAGGTTTCCAATGGCTTTTAGTTCGCTGGCCGGCGTGGTGCCGGAGGACTGGTAGATACGCACAATCGCGTCACGGATCTCATCCGGGTTTTGGAAGCGCACCACCGGATCGTCTTTCCGGAAAGAGGTCTGGCTCATCAGGATTTTGGCCTCGGCGCCGTTGAACCCGGCCCAGCAGTATTCCCAAGGGTCGTTTTCGTCCGCGCGGTAGGTGACCACCACCGACGGATAGATGAGGAAGGTGTCCCCGGCGGTGATGCGGTGTGTCACGCCGTTTTCGGTGTAATAGCCGCAGCCGGAGATCACATGGTGCACGAGATAATGATCCCGCACGCCGGGCCCCCAGGTATGGGAAGGCCCGCATTGCTGCGCGCCGCTGTTATAAATGGCAATCGGGAGGCTTTCCCGGGTTTTGGTCTTATAAGAATGCTTGAATACACCGGACGCCATGCAGCACACCCCTTCCATAATTCATAAGTATAAACGATTCCGGCTTTTCATGCAACAATAATCCATAAATATGGTAGTTTTGTAGGTTGCAAATTTTGACTGTTTGGGTTACGCTATAAAAAAGCAACATCCGGATTTTGAATGGACAGGGAGCGGGAGGAATACCATGAATACACAGTTGCTGCGCGAGGAACTTTTTAGCGGGAAATTCGACCGCGTGTTCCAGTACCTCTACAGTGAGAAATCTCCCGGCCAGCGCGCGCGTTACGCGGCGGCGGCCGAAGCGTTTGAAAAACTGTTCGGCCAGGGGCGCGAAGCGGAACTTTTCAGTGCGCCGGGACGCACCGAAATCGGTGGAAACCACACCGATCACCAGCACGGCTGCGTGCTCGCGGCGGGGGTGAATCTCGATGTGATCGCGGTCGCTTCCAAGAACAGCGAACAGGTGATCCGGATTCAATCGGAAGGGTTCCCGATGGACACGATTGATCTTGGCGACCTTTCGGTTCAGGCCGCGGAGAAAAATCAGGCCGCGGCGCTTATCCGCGGGGTGGCTGCAAGAATGAAACAGCTCGGCTATCCTGTCGGCGGCTTTGACGCCTACACCACTTCGAACGTGCTCAAAGGTTCCGGGCTTTCTTCTTCGGCCGCGTTTGAGGTGCTGGTCGGCACAATTTTAAACCACCTTTACGCCAAGGCCAAATCCGACCCGGTGGAGATCGCGCAGATTGGGCAGTATGCCGAGAACGTCTATTTTGGAAAACCCTGCGGACTGATGGATCAGACTGCGTCGTCGGTCGGCGGGTTTGTCGCAATCGACTTTTGCGATCCGGCGCATCCAGTTGTGGAGAAGGTCGGTTTCGACTTTGCCGCGTCGGGCTATAAGCTCTGCATTGTGGACACGGGAGGCGACCATGCAGACCTCACTGCCGATTACGCGGCGATGCCGGCCGAAATGAAGTCGGTGGCCGCGGTGTTCGGCAAGGAGGTTCTGCGCGATGTTTTGCCCGAGGAGTTCTATAAAAATCTGGCGAAGGTGCGGGTGCAGTGCACCGACCGCGCCATCCTGCGCGCCTTCCATTTCTTCGCGGACAATGAGCGCGCGCCGAAGGAAGCGGAGGCGCTCCGGCGCGGGGATTTTGCGGAATTCAAACGCCTCATCATCGAAAGCGGCCGGTCGTCGTTCATGTATTTGCAGAACTGCTCGACCTTCCGCAGCGCCAAGGAGCAGGGCATCCCGCTCGCGCTCGCGCTGAGCGAACATATTCTCAAAGACCGCGGAGCCTGGCGGGTGCACGGAGGAGGCCTGGCCGGCACGATCCAGTGCTTTGTCCCGTCAGATATGCTCGAAAATTATCAGCACAGGATTGAGTCGGTGTTTGGACCGGGGTCCTGCCATGTGCTGTCCATCCGGCCGGCCGGCGGGGTGAAGGTTTCGGAAGAACTGCTGAAATGATGTGAAGATAGAGGAGGACGATTTTTATGGCAGAGCTCAGATGGCATCCGCTCATTAAGGATTGGGTCATGATCGCATCCCACCGGCAGGCGCGTCCGCAGATGCCGAAAGACTGGTGCCCGTTCTGTCCGGGTTCGGGCAAGGTGCCGGAGCATTATGAGGTGCTCAAATACGACAACGACTTCCCGGCGCTCAGCCAGGCCCCGCCCTTGCCGGACGATGTGGCGACCGACTTTTTCAAGACCGCTCCGGCTTACGGAAAATGTGAGGTTATCCTCTATTCGCCCGGCCACACTACCACGCTGCCCGAGCTTTCGGACGCGCATGTCGAAAAGCTCGTGAACCTGTGGTGCGAGCGCTTTACGGCGCTTAAGGCGGACGAGAAGATTAAATATGTCTTTCTTTTCGAGAACCGCGGAGAGGCGGTCGGCGTGACCATGCCGCACCCGCACGGACAGATTTACGGCTATTCGGTCATTCCGAAGAAGATCCAGCTCGAAGTGGAATCGGCAAAGGAATACTACGCGGAGAAAGGGAAGTGCCTCTTCTGCGATATGCTGAAGGCCGAACAGGATTTTGGCAAGCGGGTCATCTTCCAAAACGAACACTTCACGGTGTTCCTTCCATTCTTCACCGAGTACCCCTACGGCGTATACCTGTTCTCCAACCGCCACAGGCAGAACATCGCACAGTTTGACGCCGAGGAGCGCCGCGCGCTGGCGGTCACGCTCAAACATACGGTGGGGATGTTTGACGCGCTGTTCGATTATAAATTCCCCTATATGATGTGCATGCACAACGCTCCAGTCAACAGCGGAGACTATGAAAAGGACTATCATTTCCACATTGAGTTCTTCCCGCCGATGCGAAGCGCGGACAAGGTGAAATTCAATGCGTCGAGCGAAACGGGATGTTGGGCGCATTGCAACCCGACCTGTCCGGAGGACACCGCGCAGGAGCTTCGCGCGGCTTATGAGCGGTATATGGCGACTTTATAGAGGGCAACATAAAAGGCAGGCGTAAACGCCTGCCTTTTTCAAAATGAGTCATCAGACCCAAAAATACAGTTTCGGTAACAAATGTTGCGAAGATGTTTCGATTTCTTGAATGAAAAGCGAAAAAGCAATTGCAAAACCGCCCAAAATATAGTATACTCATTTCTGGTTCGATTTTTGTCGGCCATCCATTTTATTATATAATTGTATCAAATATAAAGGTAAGGTGAAAGTCTATGGATTTAAGCAGTTACAGCACCGGCACCATATCGGTTGCGGTTACCTTTACCGGGATCGTGGTTGTGTTTCTGGCGCTGGTCGGCCTGTCCCTGATCGTCTGGCTGTTCGGAAAATTCTTCACAGCACTGGCAAACCGGCCGAAGAAACCCGCTGATCCCCAGCCCCAGCAGGCCTCCAAACCGGCTGCGAAAGCCGCGGCCCAGGTCAAACCGGCCATGGTGGTCGAGGACGGCATCGGCGACGAGATCGTCGCGGTGATTGCGGCGGCGGTTGCGGCAATGGGAGGAAGCGTTGGCGGTTATGCGCTGCGCAGCGTTCGCCGTGTGAAGGAAGCGCGCCCGATTTGGGCGGCGGCCGGCCTTCAGCAGAATACGCAGCCGTTCTGATTCGGTTGCCCTTGAAGCGCACAGTTCTGCAAAAAAGAAAGGGAAAGGGCTGACAACATGTTAGAAATTTTTACACAGGCGGTTGAAACGCTCGTAGGCAAGAGCGGCTTCTTCAACCTGACCGGCGGACAGGCACTGATGATCCTGGTTTCGTTCTGCCTGATGTATCTTGCTATTGCCAAGGGCTTTGAGCCCCTGCTCCTTCTGCCGATCGCGTTTGGTATGTTCCTGACGAACATCCCGTTCGGCGAGCTTTATCACTCGATGATCTTCATCAATGAGACCGGTCACATCGATTGGGAGCTGCTCGCCAATACCGGCGGCCTGCTCGACTATCTGTATCTGGGCGTCAAGCTCGGCATCTATCCGCCGCTCATCTTCCTGGGCGTTGGCTGTATGACCGACTTCGGCCCGCTGATTGCGAACCCGAAGAGCTTCCTGCTCGGCGCGGCCGCGCAGCTGGGTATCTTCCTGGCGTTTGTCGGCGCGCTGTTCCTGGGCTTTACCCCGTCCGAAGCCGGCTCGATCGGCATCATCGGCGGTGCGGACGGCCCGACCGCGATCTTTACCACCACCCAGCTCGCGCCGCATCTGCTCGGCTCGATCGCGATCGCCGCATATTCCTACATGGCGCTCGTCCCGATCATCCAGCCGCCGATTATGAAGCTGCTCACCACCAAAAAACAGCGCGCCGTCAAGATGGAGCAGCTGCGTCCGGTTTCCCAGACCGAGAAGATCATCTTCCCGATCCTGGTTGCGCTTGTGGTTTCCTTCCTCGTTCCGGATACCACCCCGCTGATCGGTATGCTGATGCTCGGTAACCTGTTTAAGGAATCGGGTGTCACCGACCGCCTCAACAAGACCGCGCAGAACGAACTGATGAATATCGTCACCATCTTCCTGGGCGTCACGGTCGGCGCGACCGCGAGCGCGGCCAACTTCCTGACCCCGGCGACCCTGAAGATCGTCGCGATGGGCCTTTGCGCTTTCGCATTCGGTACTGCGGGCGGCGTGCTGCTCGGCGACCTGATGTATGTCCTCTCCGGCGGCAAGATCAATCCGCTGATTGGTTCTGCGGGCGTATCCGCCGTCCCGATGGCGGCCCGTGTTTCCCAGAAGGTTGGACAGCAGGAGAACCCGACCAACTTCCTGCTCATGCACGCCATGGGCCCGAATGTTGCCGGTGTTATCGGTTCCGCGGTTGCGGCAGGCGTTCTGCTTTCGATCCTCCCGCATGCGTAAGAAAAATTTTGCATAGAAAGAGCGGCTCTTTGGAGCCGCTCTTTTTCTTTCCCTTTTTGCGCTTTTGTGCTATACTATAGTATGTAGTCCGCCGGGGTGCTGTGCATCCCGGCGCGAAATTTCAAAGGATGTGGGTACGGTAAGATGGATTATGCACTGAAAGATAGATACAACCAGGTCAAACGCCGGATCATCGACGATTTTTTTTCAAAGATGAACCCGATGCAGCGGCAGGCCGTCTACACGGTGAACGGGCCGGTTCTGATCCTTGCGGGCGCGGGCAGCGGAAAGACGACGGTCATCATCAACCGGATTGCGAACATGATCCAATTTGGCGACGCGTATAACAGCGACTGGATGCCGGAACATGTGACCGAAGCGGACGTGCAGTTTCTGGAGGAATATGCCGATGGTGAGAGCTGGGACATGGACCGGGCTTTTTCGCTCATCAAAAACCATGCGGTGATGCCGTGGAACATCCTGGCGATCACCTTCACCAATAAGGCGGCGGGTGAACTGCGCGAGCGCCTTTCGGACATGCTCGGCTCGGTTGCGGCCGATGTGAACGCCTCCACCTTCCACTCCTGCTGCGTACGTATCCTGCGCCGGGAAATCGAACGGCTCGGCTACCGGTCGAGTTTTGCGATCTACGATACCGACGATTCGGTTCGGGTGGTGAAGGCGGCGCTCAAGGAATTGGGCCTCGATGACAAGCGGTTCCCGCCCAAAGGGGTCCTTTCGGCAATCGGCCGCGCCAAGGATGAGCTGCGCGGCCCGGCGGAAGTGGCCGCAACAGTCGGGGAGGATTACCGCGAACAGGTGGTTTCGAAGGTTTACACGATCTATCAAAAGCAGCTCCAGCTGGCCAACGCGGTCGATTTTGACGACATCATCATGCTGACCGTAAAGTTGTTCCAGCAGTTTCCGGATGCGCTCGAACATTACCGCAACCGGTTCCGCTATGTGATGGTGGATGAGTACCAGGACACCAACCGCGCCCAGTTCGAGCTGGTGCGGCTGCTTTCCCAGGGAAGCGGGAATCTCTGCGTGGTCGGCGACGACGACCAGAGCATCTATAAATTCCGGGGAGCGACCATCGAAAATATCCTTCAGTTCGAGGACACCTTTGTGGGTGCGAAAGTGATCCGTCTCGAACAGAATTACCGGTGCACTTCGGTGATCCTCGACGCAGCCAATGCGGTGATCGCTCACAACACCGAACGCAAGGGAAAAACTCTCTGGACCCAGAACGAAACAGGCGGCAAGGTGCAGGTGCGGCGCTCCTCCGACGAAGGGGAGGAGGCCCGGTTTATTGCGGATACCATCTCCGAGAATGTGAAAAACGGCGCGAAGTTCTCTGACCACGTCATCCTTTATCGAATGAACGCCCAGTCGCAGATGCTCGAGCGCGGGCTGGTCAAATATGGCATTCCGTACCGGATCATCGGGGGTCTGCGCTTTTATGAGCGAAAGGAGATCAAAGATGTTGTATCCTATCTGTCGGTGCTCGAGAACCAGTCGGATACCCTGCGCCTGAGACGGATCATCAACGAACCGAAGCGAAAGATCGGCGACAGCACGGTGAACACGGTGGCTGAAATCGCGGCGGGGCTAGGTATCCCGGTGTTCGAGGTGCTTGAGACGGCAAACCAGTACGAGGCGCTCGGCCGCAAGGCGAATGATTTAATGGCGTTTGCATCGATGATGCGTTCGCTGATCGATCTGGCGGGCAAATGCCCGCTCGACGAACTGCTCGACGAGCTGCTCGAGCGCACCGGTTATCTTGCGATGCTGAAGGCGGAGGGCTTTGAAGGTCAGACCCGCATTGAGAATATTGAAGAACTCAAATCGACCATGAAACGGTATGAAGAGGAGAACGCCGAACCGAGCCTGTCCGGCTTTTTAGAGGAAATTTCGCTCTACACCGATATTGACAAGTATGACCCAACGGCGGACAATGTCATACTGATGACCATGCATTCGGCCAAGGGGCTCGAGTTTCCATATGTGTTTATCGCGGGTATGGAGGAAGGGATTTTCCCGGGTGTGCAGAGCATGTACGATCCGGCGCAGGTTGAGGAAGAGCGGCGGCTGGCATACGTTTCGCTCACCCGTGCCAAAAAGCAGCTTTACATATCGACCGCGTCCCAGCGCATGCTTTTCGGACAGACGATGCGCAACCGGCCGTCCCGGTTTTTGGGGGAGATTCCGCAGGAGCTGTGCGACATGCAGGACACCACCCTGATCCGCCGCCAGCAAGTGAAAGCCGAGCCGAAGAAGCCGCGCTTTTCGGAGAGCGACCGCTCTTTGGGAGTGGGCGCCGCACCCGCGGCGGGAGGCGTTTTCAGCTTCAAAGTGGGGGACATGGTGCGCCACAAGGTGTTTGGGGAGGGCGTAATCCTTTCGATTACACCGATGGGGAACGACCATCTGGTCGAAGCCGCGTTCGATTCGGTGGGCACCAAGAAGGTTATGGCAAAATTCGCCAGATTATGTAAAATATAGACAGGGAAAACGACCGGAAGATCAAAAAAATCTGTCAGCCTGACCCGATTCGACAAAATGGGACAATTACTTCCAGTATAATATACGCAGGGAAGCAAACAAACCCAATAGGCATGAAAGAGGCTGGGAGACAACGATGCGAAAATTAGAATTATGGCTGATATCCACACAGATCCGCGCAAAATGGAGAAAAGTGGAACAAAACCGCAAAGAGATACAGGCGCTGCTGCAGAAGAATGAAGCGTATACCTCTGAACGGTTGGTGAATCTGAACTTGGAAGCCACAAGATGGGGCTATGAGGCAAGAGAACTGGAAAAACAGTATCTGAAAAAATTGACAGACAAGCCTGCCTAAAGACGGATTGGGAAGGCAAATGGCCGCGCTTTTGCGCGGCCATTTTTTTGCTGTATTATTTCCGGCTGTATTTGCGGCCCGCAAATACAGCCGGAAGGGTTTTTTATTGCGAAGCAAGAAAAATCGCGTCCCGATGCACAAAATACGGAATCGCTCATAAAATGTATTGAGTACAGCTCAAAACATAATTAGGAGGATTCATATGGCAGATCAAAAAACAGCTCCAGTCAACGCGACGGGGGCGAACTGCTTTAAAGAAGCAGTATGCATAGATGCCGGCAGAATCTATGATTCATGCACGGATAAAGAATGTGCATGTTATAAATCAAAAATCCTTTAGCTGGATGGTCAGGGAAAAG
>NZ_QSBX01000024.1:0-291 GCF_003465835.1 Anaerotruncus sp. AF02-27
ACTTGCAATAAGGTGTCCTGCGCTTTACGGTATACCCACAATGAGAAGAACCATTGAGCCCAATTTTGGGCCCAATGGCATTGGCTTAAACTTTCAATTCAGCGGAGTGCTCCATTGCTTGCCTGTCCATTGTCCCATGCTTCGAGACAGTCCCGGCCTATCATGTGAATTAACTCGACTGTATTTACACCGGGCACATGACCAATGGCCTTCTGTATCGTATCCGCCTTGTCTGTCGCCCATGATTCCCAGACATCCCGGTACTTCCCGGCCTTCCCGTCGCTCCATGCC
>NZ_QSBX01000024.1:532-31429 GCF_003465835.1 Anaerotruncus sp. AF02-27
ATGTAATCATTTCCTACACAATAGGCAAAGCCTTGATCTGTTCCATACACAGGCGGGCGGTGGCCAACGGCGCGGGCATAGTCTGCATACCGGTTGACGTAGACGTTAACCTCAGCCATGAGCCCCTGCGCCTTCCTGCATATTCAGCCGTTTCGCCTTTGCGTTCCAGCTCTCCGCCGTCTCCATTGGCATTTCATAGACCGGCAGGGTGATGCCAATATCAGGATCGGTGTATTCACCGGCCAGTTTGAAGCCGGGAAGCTCGTCATACTTTTTCATGTGATCTCATCGAGCGCATCGTAAGCCTCACGAACATTCTCGACTATGATTTCATTACGATTATAGGCGTTTCCATAGCCATCAGCAATAAAGGCCATGTCAGTTAGACATTCGCCCGCCGATTCTTCTATAAAATATTGCCCTTGCTGGTCCGAAAGCACTGTTCGTGCTGCGCCGTCAGGCTTTTTACCTCGTTTTCGTTCCTCGGCCACTGGTAACTTCCCTGCTCCAGACGCTTGTACAGCAGGAGAAAGCCGTCCCCTTCCCAGTACGCCCCCTTGATCCTGTCCCGCCGTTTCCTGCAGAACAGGAACAGCGTGTTGGTGAACGGATCCAACTGGAACTGCTGCTGTACGATCGTCGCCAGACCGTCGATTCCACTTCGGAGATTCGTATATCCGCAGGCAATGTACACTTTATCCGCCCCGGTAAAATTATTCAGCATGTCCGCAGCAGCTCCGCCAAAATCTGCAGCAATTCCGGCCCCATTTCCTGATACAGATCAATGCTGCCGCTCCCAATGTTGAGTGTGGCGGTACGTTCCGGAACATTCCGTGGTGGCTGTGGTGCAGGCAGCTCCACAAATGCTGTTGCGGGGTGAGCTGCTGGTTCTTTCCTGCGGATACCCGACAGGACTTCTCTTTCCCACCGGTAATATGTTGTTGTGGTTACTCCTCGCTGACGGCATCATTCGCGCACGGATATCCCGCTACTTCGGCACTCCTGCACTTTTGCCTGATGCTTTAACTCATTACCTGTCATCTTTATGCGCCCCTTAAAAGAGAATAGTGGTGGATTGTTTCACAACATCCCACCACTATTCTCTCATGCTTGTCTACCCGTTGGAGTATTTGACGCTTACGCAGATTATATAATTACACCACCAGGATAATGCGAAAACACTTTCCAATCATGAGCAGGAATTACAGTATCCGCGCGCATATGTAAAGTATCGTACGCTTTGGCGAGCTCTCCTAAGTTCCAGATATTCCCTCCTGGGCCCAGCCAATTGTGCTCCCAATTCTCATATTTTGGGACAATATCTCCAGCTAAAGCAATAACGGAAGATGCGGTTTCGATAAATACAGCAAGACTACCGGGGGTATGCCCGCCCAATTGTAAAAAGTGCACATGCTTGGATATGGTGCCCTTACCGTTAATGGGCTTTATTCTTGCCATTTGAGTGACACATTCCCGTATTCCCGGATAAAAATGTGGGGCCCATACAGGTGCGGATAGGAAATAAGGGAGATCATCCGCCGGGATCATTAACTGGGCGTTGGGAAAAAGTTGGTTTCCACCGATATGATCCCAATGCAGATGCGTATTGACCACGATGTCAATGTCGTTTGGTTGTACGCCCAGCTTTTTGAGCTGATCTTCCAGCGGTTCCAGCGCTTTTAAGTAGTATCGGTCCCCGCGCTCCTTTCGGATACGATGAATCCGGTCGAAATCTCCAACCCCGGAGTCTACGAGAATTTTTGTGCCGTTGTCATCGATGTAAAAAGCGCAGCCACAGTGCTTGACTCCCTCACTGACAGTCCCGTCACTCCATGTAACCTGTGTTTTTTCCTCGATGGTTTCGAGCATCGGACCATGGGTTCCCACATTGTTATATACCGCCGAAGGAGGAATTGCCATTTCGGAAACCGCTAAGATTTGAATTTGGACCGCCATATACAAACCTCCAAAGCTATAATTTCGCTGAGCAAACAATATGCTCCAGGACATCATCACCTGTGTTGCGCAACCCATGCAGAACGCCGCAGGGGATGGGTATGATATCGCCAGCCTTCACAGGGCGTTCCTCGTCGCCTATGGTCATGATCCCGTGGCCTCTTACAATGTAAAACGCTTCCTCAACGGCATCATGGAGATGGGTGGGTACGAAACCGCCGCAGTAATAAATTCCATAGTCTCCGCTGTTAAAAGAGCTGCTGTGAAATTCGGTGCCCTTGACGTAGTTGCAAGATACCCGTCCGGTTTCATCTTCATGTTTGGTTTGATGCAGTTTTAAATGTTTTATATTCGCTCCCATATTCAAAATTCCCCCTAAGCTTTTGTGTAATAACGAACCAACCTGAGACCGACATTCCCAGAGTTATTGAACCAATGATCGTTTCCGGCGGGAATGTAGACACTTGACTGCGGGGAGAGTGAATAAAGATATTCATCTACTTTCAGCGTCCCATACCCAGAGATGACGAAATAGCAGGAATCCATATTTTCCAGTGAGAGGTTCGCACCTGTTTCGTTTATTGCGAGCTCGATTTCATCAATGTGCAGCTTTTGAATTTGTCCTTGGCTGGGCTGTACCAAATTTTGAATTTTCAAATGCATGAACTCCTTTCAAATGGCCTTGCTTCCTATCCCAATAATCCTGGCAGCCAGAGTACCAGTCCTGGAATATAGGTGATTAACAACAATACGATAACGAGGACAACCATAAACGGCGCCAATTCCCGAAAAACTGTGTGCAGGGGTACTTTTGCAATTCCTGCCGAAACATAGGTCATCATCCCGAACGGAGGGGTGAGCGTACCAATCATCAAATTGACGACCATCACAACACCTAAATGCACCAGATCGATGCCAAGTCCCTGCGCCACGGGCAAAATGATCGGTAAGAAGATCAGCATCGTGGCATTGAGTTCCATAAAGCACCCAAGAATTAAGAACAAAATATTGAACACCATCAGCATGACATATGGGTTTTGGCTAAAAGAGAGCAGTCCTTCGGTTAGCCTGATCGGGATTTGTTCTGCGGTCAGCACAAACCCAAACAGGGTTGCCGCTCCAATGATAAAACAGATGATTGCCGTATTGGCGGCCGTATTTATGAGGATTTGCTTCATATCTGTGAGTTTAATGGTGTGGTAAAACAAAAACCCCAATAGAAATGCATAGACAGCGGCCACCGAAGCCGCCTCCGTCGGGGTAAAAAAACCGCTGTAGATGCCGCCCAACAGGATGATTGGCGCCATCAATCCGGGAATTGCCTTAATGAAGCTTATCCAGACTTCACGCAGATCAATTCTCTCGTTTCGGGGATAGCTGCGGCGTTTGGCAGTCCAGTAGCAGATGGCCATCATGGCTCCACCCATCAGGATACCGGGGATTGCCCCTCCCAGGAAAAGCCTTCCGATCGACGCGCCGGCGATGGAAGAATAGACCACCATGGGGATACTGGGGGGAATGATAGGCCCTATGATTGAAGATGCCGCTGTGATTGCTGCGGAAAAGGGCTTATCATACCCGTCGTCCGTCATGGCCTTGATTTCCATTGTCCCCAATCCTGCGGCATCGGCGGCGGACGAACCGGACATTCCCGCAAACAGCATACTTGCCAGAACATTGGTGTGCGCCATACCACCGGGAATCCATCCCACAATTGAATTTGCAAACCGGAACAGGTAGGTTGTTATACCACAGTGGTTCATCAATTCCGCGGCAAGGATGAACATTGGTATTGCCATCAGCAAAAAACTGTCCATCCCGGCAACGGATTTGCGCGCCACCAAGGTCAGCTGTTCACCGGACAGAATCAGGTAGGTGGTGGAGGAGAGCAGTAAGGAGGACCATATCGGAGCCTTGAATAGGAACAGGACGATTAATACCAGGATAAAAGCGGTCAAATGCAGGCTCATATGGGTGCGCCTCCTTTCCTGGTCAGCTCACTGGCTGCTTCCATACAGTCCCCTAAAAAGGCGACGATCATAGCGCATAGACCGGCCAAATACCCAAGATGAGGCAATCCCGACGGCCAGGAAAGGGCTGCTGAGGGGATCGTGTTCATACTCTGGACCAATCGCATTGTTGGCGGCAGCAGCAAAAAGAAAAATAATACGATGACGATATTTGTCAGAATTCGGACAATATTCTGCAATCGCGGAGACATCAGCCTGGAAACAAGAAAATCGAACTGGATCTGGTTTTTCATCTGGATTGCAATTGCACAACCCAAACAGTTGAGCCAGACGAATAAAAGCCGGGTAAATTCTTCGGTCCAGGACAATGGGGAGGAAAATATTTTCCGGCAGATAATCTGGAGGAAGGTTGCCCCAACGATTAGAATCAGAAGGATACAACACACTACGCGGCAAATCCGGTTGACAAAGTGTACTGTGCGCATAAGAGCGTTTACGATTTTATTCATTCCCGCGACCTCATTCCTGATAGGACTGCACTCTTTCATAATAACCTTCGCCCCATTCGGAGTCGAAGTTTTCGGTCATATATTTTGTCGCCGCCGCTCGGAATGCCTCCACGTCAGGCGTATGTACGGTGACGCCTTCCTCTTCCAATTTTGCTACCAGATCGGATTCCTGCTGGAGGGCGATTTCCTTCTCATATTCGCCGGCTTCCTTGACGCATTGTACAATCAAATCCTGATCCTCTTTTGACAGCCCCTGCCAAAACGCGTCGTTGACCATAACCGTATTAAAATTATAATTGTGGCCGGTCATGATGATGTACTTCTGAACTTCCTGGAATTTGTTCTGATAGATGGTGGGCAGAGGATTCTCCTGCGCGTCAATCACACCTGTTTTAAGTGACAGATAGACCTCCGAAAGGCTGATTGGCGTGGGGCTCGCGCCGAGCGCATTGCCATTGGCAATATAAAGCGGCCCATCCGGCACGCGCATTTTGACGCCCTTTAAATCGGCGGGGGTATCAATCTGTTTGTTGGCGCTGATGTGCCGCGTTCCATAGTACCACACATCGATTACCCGTATACCGCGGGATTCAAGAAGCTCATCGAACATCTCCTGCCCAATTTCCCCAGTCATAACAGACATCATATGATCGATGTCCCGGAACGCATAGACTGCTTCACTCACCAAAAATTTCGGGGCCCACTGCGCAAGAAATCCGCCCCCTTCATTTCCCATTTGGTTGGTGCCTTCTACCAGCATCCCCATAATCTCATTGTTATTCCCAAGTTGAGAGCTGGGGAACAGGTTAACGGTAATTCTCCCATCGGATCTGCTTTCCACGAGTTCCTTAAACTTCGCAGTGCCTTGATTAAAGGGGAGATCGGGCGCGAAAACGTTACCCCAGCGAATTTCAATTGGCTCTTGGGCGGCTGGGGCATTCTGGCCGGGATCCGACGCCGCAGACGAAGAGATTGGCGTGGTGCCGGGGGAGGGATCAGTGCTTTGTGTTGCGTTATTGGAGGAGCAAGCTGATAACAGGGTAATACAGGTGAAAAGCGAAAGGACTTTGATTTTGAAACCGCTGTTTGCCATAGTAAACACTCCTTTTTCTTTTTTAGATTCTAAATTTTAAATCTAAAATCTAATCTTGACTTTAATATAGCAATAATTTACAATGATGTCAAGACACTTTTAAGGAGGAACTTTCGATGAGTAACATTGATAGCCCCTACCTGTTGGTGGATCTTGCTTATCGTGCGATAAAGGACGACATTTTGACAAAACAACTTGTGCCCGGAAAAAAAATCGTAGTACATGATTTGTCACAACGCTACCAGATCAGCGAGACTCCCATTAAACAGGCACTAAACCGGCTGATTACAGAAGGGCTTGTAGAAAGCATCCCAAGACGTGGCGTGACCATCAAAAAGCTTACATTAAAAGGCTTGCGCGATATGATGCAAGCCCGGAGAATGATAGAGTTGTTTGCGGTTCCACAAATTTTGCAAAAAGCGAAGGAGGAACCGCAGTTTGTTGATATATTAAATGAGAATACGTGCCAACTCGAAGAGTCTTTGAAAACTGCAAGCGCGAGCGATTATTATGCAAAACAAAACCAATTGGATACCCAATTTCATGTCTTGCTGGTGGGGACTTTAGAGAATGAAAAAATATCAGAGATTTACAGCCATCTAGGTACACATCTTGTGGTATTTTATCTTTATGGCGTCAAACAGATGGAACGGTTTTTGGAAAGCTTGGAGGAACATAAAGAAATTCTTCGTGCTGTCCGTAACCTCGATCGAAAGGAATTGGAGGAGGCGCTTCTTCACCATTTAGATATGACGGAAGCAGATTCACAAAAAAATTTAACGCAAGTCCTAAAAAATTGCAGCGTATTTGATCCGGATAAAATTAGCTGTACAGGTAAATATCCACCTGCATTGTCCGTTTCCTCTCGATCTTAACAGCTTCATGGACAACTACCTTTTCGATAAACTCATTCAAAGGGGTGGGCGTGCGTTCCGTAAACTCAGTGTGCCGCTTTACCAGTTCTAAAAATCGGTCGGCTCTCACACTATCGGTATTGTAGCGGTCAATCTCGGCTTGTAACCTCTCAATCTCTCTATCAAGATTTTTCTGTTCGGTATCATAGCCCGTCAAAAGTTCCGAAAAATGGTTTTCGGGGATTTTGTCTGCGGCATAGCTTTCATACAGCTTTTTAATCAGACGGCTGATTTCCTCCCGGCGGCGTTTGCTCTTTGTCAACTTCTTTCGGTTTTGCCGAACAAGGTTCTCGTCGATCTCCGCAAGCTCGGCCTGTAGGCCCTTTAGGTCAACCTGGTTGCATTCGATGGAGACGCGGCCCGCAAAGATTTTCTCAGCTTCTCCAATGCGTGACGCTCCGCGCTGAGCACTCCCTGATGGGATATCCCTATCCGCTCGGCTATCTCGCGCAGCTTCATCCCGTCTATGTACCGCAGCCGGATCACCTGCCGTTGCCGTGGGGATAATGTGCCTATCGCCGCTCTCAGTTGTTTCTGCAATTCACCGTTTTCTATCCGTTTGACCGGTGACGGCTCCGGACTTTCCAGCGCGTCAAGCAATGCGATTTCGTCATCCTCCCGGCCCGGTAAAGGTGCATCAAGCGAAATTGTATCCATCTGCTTTTGGTGTTCTTTGGAGCAGCGCAGGCCCAGCGCTTCCCGAACGGTATTCATGACATTGCGGCTAAGGTAGGTTGTGAACCGGTACGGCTTTGCCGGGTCGAAGTATTTCAGGGCTCGGACAAGTCCTAAATAGGCGTACTGTTCCAGATCCTCTGGATCTAATAGCCGCTCTTGTGCTATGCCCTGATACTTACTCACCAGCTTGTAAAGTAACCTCTGGTTATTCAGATACAGGGCCGTGAGCGCGTCCCGGTCGCCGCCCTTGGCCTTGACCGCCAATTCTTCATTGTTCATGGCGTTCACCTCCAGTGTGCGCCTCGTGCACACCTTCTTTCAGATACCTTGCGTAAACCTTGCCTCTTTTGCGGTGGGAAAGTATTCATCAGTGGGGAAATACGCGCGCGCGTATCGTGTCAACTAATTCGCCTTAACCCATTATCACGCGCGTACCAGCTTCAAAAAACGCCTGTTTTGTTCCTGTTCTCCCGCTGTTACCAGGCGCGGGAACTCTCATTGTGGACACCTGCGAAGGTATACCCAACTTGGTAACCCCTTTGCAATGATTCCTGTTGCGGCCTCACGCTTCACCCGCTGCCGTAGAAGATGCTTTCTCATTGCCGGTTCTTTGCCAACTGTCTTTTTAGGGTCTTGGAAATCTCGGGATACTTTCTTTTTAGGGCCTCCGAAATCTCCGAATGTTCCTTTTAGGGACTCAGAAAATGAAGATGCCCTTTTAGGGGGCAAAATAGCCAAATAGTACCCACAATGAAGCATCCCCCCGGTAGCGGGCAAGTGGCTAACCATAATCGCCAACACCACAAGGCCCCTGCCATTTATGGAAAATCCCCGAAATGAGATTTTAAATTCCCGTGGGGAAATTTTACTGTGAAGAACTGGGGCTCGCGGTGTCGCCTGCTATCACTGTTCTTTCTTAGTCGTCCCCGGGTGCATCAATCACCGCCTGTATGATATCCCCGGCCTCAAAGGTCGCTCTGCTGATCCCCACAACCGCGCACTGTTCGCCGTCCCACCATGCGCAGCGCTCGCCCATGCAGAAAGGCTTATCATTTACTCGAATCGCCGCCATCGCAAGCAGCGGGCAAATATTAATCATTTGGTATTTCATGTTGATCCTCCTATCAAAATGGCGGTACTTTGCGTTCCTTCAATTCCCTCTCACAGACTGGATAAATCGCATTGTCGCCGGTCATAAGCGCTATACACGCAACAGCTTTTAACAGCAATTCATCCAACGGCTTTCCGTCTTTGATTCCCTTTATAATCTCGGAAGGGATTGTTCTGCCACGCAATATATACGCCTGCTCCCGGCGGCACATTTCTGCCAACAGTTCGGTATTTGCTTTGCCGGAGGTGTCTTTCACTGAGGGAACAGCAGATCCGTTTTGATTTATTTTTTCCGTGGTAACTGGTTTCCATGTCTTCATAACCCCACCTCTATCTAATTTTGGTACTACCCGTACTACCGATTTGTAAAGTGGCTTATAATGCGGGTTTACGGGTTCGTTCTCTCAAAAATCCGGTACTACCTCGGTACTACCGAAAGTACTACCCAATGGCTTGAAGATTGCGCGGTAGTACAAAAGGTAGTACCTGGGTAGTACCTGTTTTTTTAAAATGGATGCCCGCAAATGAGCCTGTGATGCGGGTTTACGGCCCGGTAGTACGAGTAGTACCAATTTTTTATATACTATGCTTCCTGCGAAATATCTACGGCCGCTCTGTGCACCCATAGAAAACTGTGGTTTCTTCCGTTGATCTTTTTCTGACGGACACTTTTGTTTTTCACATGGTCAGGCAAAACGACACCTTCCAAAATCAAGTTCTTAAATAAAGTATTTTTCCCAACTGGAAAATTGCGCCCTTGTCTGCTATAGAATTCGGCTACGCTTTTATAGGCCGTTTCTGCATACAGATATAGATAATCATTATCCCGGTAGCCAATAAAGCCCACCGAATGGTTTTCACTGTCGTTTCCAATGTCCAGCACATGTGCCTGATCCGTCGCCAGCAGTTCCGACAGTGCGGACAGGAACATTGTGGTTGGCCTATCCAGTTCGAGCCGCTTGTTCTGCCGCTCCGCCAGCTCCAACAGAACCTGCCAGACATCAGCTGCAACGTTGCGCATGCTTTCTTCGTCGATACAGCCGGTTTCACAAAGAAATTGAAGAAACATCAGCATCCCGATTTGAAGGTGTGCGATAGATTCTCCGATCCGCCCATGTGAGCTGTTTTTTCTGGCCTGACTGCGCAGCTCTATAAACTGCTCCTTTAGTTCTCCCGGCAGGTTTTCGGTCTGTGGGATCAACCATTTTATGTACTCAGCCATACAGCTGGAAAGCTGTTCGCTTTTGCTTTGCAGGTTGGAAAGGATGGCTTCGTTAATGTCTCCCTTTTTTATTTCCACAACGATATTGCGGGCCGTCCCCGATTGCCCGATATCGGGCAAATCCTCCCCCGTAATGATTGCGTTGCCGCGTGGAACATAGGAGCCGCGCAGCGTCCCGTCCGCATTCATCCGGCCTCTGCCCGTCCTGTCGCCGTACATTCTCGCCACAGCCTGCGCCGTTCCCTGCATCTTCATAGCTTCCTGCCTGCTGCTGGTGGGGTGATAGTCGTCGATCACCGTCAGCACATCTTTAAGTAAGAACCCCTGCTTTTCCAGACTGTTCACCGTATCCTTAAAGGAAGACGGCAGGCTTTTATTATCGAAATTGCCAAAGAAAGAGAGCAGCAAGGCCGCAAGCGTGGATTTCATCGCGCCGGTGATTCCCAGAAGGTAGAGCACAAAGGAAGGTTCCATTCCTGCCCGCCTCAGAAACTCATTGAGCGGGGAAAGAAAAGCAAGCCCCACAAGTGGATATACAATTTCTTTTGGCGCGAGCTTCAAAACCTGCAGCGCCAACATCTGTGCCGCATGCTGGTCCCCGCATTCAACCAGACAATACCGCGACAGCCGCCCATCCAGTTCTACGCGCACATCTTTTGCACCGATCGCCCCGGCCGCGTGGAGAAATGCCCATTTTCCATTCATCTCGCGCCAGCCAGTATGTGTATAAATGTATTCCTGTTTAACCTGTAGGGCCTGTGCGCCGATGCTGTCCCGGTAGTATGCCATTGTGTTCTGACCGACAGCCGGACGCAGTGACATGCCCCAGGTCTGCGGAATAAAATTCATACTCCCGAAATCTTTGGCCGCGATATATTCAGAGGACATTTCCCGGCCCTCACAGACCGCCTTCAGCTGGAAAACCCGGTCGCGCTCGATTCCGTTGTCCCTTACAGTTTCAGCTTCGGCTACGATGAAAAAGTTTCCCAAATATTGCTCCGTGGTTTCGCCGTTCTTCTCGTACTCCCGAAAAAAGAGATGATCTTTTATCCGATAGCATGTCCCTTTAAACCGGTCGTCGTAGCGGCTGGGAGCCGGGGGTTCATACTCCGGTGTATCTTCTACCCGTGCTGTAAACTGCTCGAAACTCCCGCCGCGCTCTAAGTAATCAGTGATATCCGCATGTTCCGGGATGTCTGCCCATATCTTTGAAAGGTCTATGAGCTTGACGCTTCCGGCCACGCCCGCCAGCTTGCCCGCGATTTCCTGCGAGAATTCCTTGCCAACAGAATCATGATCCTCTATAATAATGACAGAAGCATTTTTGAGACAGTCGCTATAGGAGCGCAGCCACTTGCCTTTACCCGCGCCGTGGGTATTGCAGGTGGCTGTCTTTTTATGCTGCCGCAGGGTTTCAACATCCTTTTCGCCTTCCACAACGAAAACCGGTTCGCCGTCGCGTACCGCCCGCAGCACTTCGGGCAAATTGTACAAAACCGGCGCGACACCTTTTAGGTCAAATTTCCAGCCTCCGTGACCATCCGGCCGCGCCTGTGAAAATCCCTTTGGATCATATCGGATTTTCTTAAACAGTGTCTTTCCGTCTGCGTCCGTATAGAGGTATTCGGCCGCGACCCGTTTCTTTTCTGGTTTCGGTGGAAACAGGTCGTTCATGGCAAGACCCATTGCGGCAACAATATTCTCTGTTCTGCATCCGGCTTGGCACTTGACCAATATCCGGCCATCCGTACCGGATGAAATACAGAGGCTTGCATTCTGATCGTCGTGCGCCGGGCAGAGCGCTGTATATTGCCCTCCATTGCCCTTGACCTTTTTTAAGTGTGACAGGAAGGTTTCCAGTTCCATTCGTTCACCGCCTATCCAATCTTTCTGATCTTTCCGTACTGCTCCGGTTCCGGGTGCGCCAGATATTCAAGCAGCGCGTCGTATCGATTAATGTCATGGTTGCATCTCCTTCCCATAGCCTGCTACCTCTTCCGAAGTCATTCCCAATGCAGCGCATACACGGAATAGCTCATTAGCTTCTAATTTCCGCCGCTTCATCAGTACAGAGTTAAATTGTGCCGGGGTCATTCCTGCCCGTCGTGCTATTTCCGACTGGACGCAAGCGCGTGATTGAATTATCGTAGCTATGTTTTCTCTAATGTCGGACAAGTGTTTCACCTCTTTCTATTTTCTTATAATCAAAGAATCTTTTTGTCATTATATTCTTAAATATAAAGATTGTCAATGCGGGTTTCTCTTTTTTTAAGAAAATCATATTGACTTTTTCAAAAAATGCTTTACTATGAAGATAATAAGAGGTGATAATGTGATGGATTTAATATCAACAGGGCTCCGAAGATGCAGACAAAAAAAGGGCCTATCTGTGAAACGAGTGGCTGAATTGATCCAAGAGACGGGTGTTCGAATATCCCCTAAGACGATCTACGGATGGGAAAACGGCAGAAGCTATCCTGATGTAGGAACTTTTTTATTACTTTGTATGCATTATGAAGTAGAGGATATTTTGGGTGAATTTGGATTCAGAGCACCCAATGAAGGCGTAAATATTAGGAATTTGACAAATGCAGAATATGAGCACATCGAAAAATTTCGCTCGCTGGATATGCATGGCGCGACGGCAGTCAAATGCCTGTTGCAACTTGAATTTGATAGGTGCACCTCTGCTTCCCAAAAGAAAACAGAACCAGATAAGGGCCCGGAAAGGTGATGTTTTTATGGCAACGATCCAGAAACGCGGGAATAGCTATAAGATCACCGTATCATGTGGCTATGACCTCACCGGCAAGCAGATACGGCGGCATAAGACCTTTACCCCGGACAAGGGTATGACCGAGAAGCAGGTGGAGAAGGCTGTTCAGCGCGAAGCCGTGTTATTTGAGGAATCCTGTAAAACAGGAAAAGCGGCAGACGGAAACGTTAAATTCGAGGCATTTACAGAACAGTGGTTCAGGGAATATGCCGAACCAAAATTGAAAAAACGATCGATTGATCGGTACAGACAATTTACAAAACGGGTCTATACTGCAATGGGACATCTCCGCATGGACAAAATCACAACACGTTCCTTACAAGCCTTTGTGATGAATCTATCCGAAGATGGAATGAATGAGCGCACCGGCGGTGGCCTCTCAGCAAAGACCATTAAAGACTACGTTTCATTTGTATCCAGCGTCTTTGATTACGCGGTATCGCAAGGCGTGATTTCTTCCAACCCCTGCCGTGGCGTTTCACTCCCCTCAATTCACCAGACTGACAAAGATTTTTATTCGCTTGAAGAAACCGAACGCTTCTTAGAGCTTCTGGAAAGTGAATCACTGAATTGGAGATTATTCTTTACTCTAGCCATTTACGGAGGGTTTCGACGCGGTGAGTTGTTCGGGCTGGAATGGAAAGACATTGATTTTGACAGCGGCGTGATAACCGTCAACCGTACCAGCAATTATACCGTTACCCGTGGCGTATTCACCGACACACCAAAAACAAAAGGCTCCCGAAGGAGCCTGAAAATGCCTGACTGTGTTATACAGTTGTTGCGGCAATATCGATCTGAACAAGCCGCCGCACGCTTACAAACCGGCGATCAATGGCAGGAATCTGATAGACTGTTTGTATCGTGGAATGGGAAACCCATGCATCCGAATCGTGCACAAAACTGGTTGACAAATTTCTGTAACCGCACCGGTATGCGGCACGTGAATATTCACAGCTTTAGGCACCTGAATGCCTCCCTGCTCATCAACAGCGGCGCGGATATTAAGACGGTTTCCTCTGCACTTGGACATGCGCAGACAACCACTACACTAAATATCTATGCACACACCTTTGCGGCCGCGCAAGCGAAGGCGTCAGAAGCAGTGGCAAACGCTTTGGATTTTAAAAAAATCCGGGCAATAAACACCAAATAAACACCAAAACAAGGGAAACGGGATAAATCAGAGAAAAGAAAAATCCTGTAAACCAGCATTTTAAGCCAGTTTACAGGATTTAATTCAGTGGTCGAGGTGACAAGACTTGAACTTGCGGCCTCTGCGTCCCGAACGCAGCGCTCTACCAAACTGAGCCACACCTCGACGTGGCTGCCCGACTAGGATTCGAACCCAGACAAACAGAGTCAGAGTCTGTCGTGCTACCATTACACAATCGGGCAATTTGTTTTAGTCACGAGTTATATTATACCTCTGATTTTGGAAAAGTCAAGCCCTAAATCTCACATTTTTTGCGCATTTAAATTCTTTTTCAATTGCAGATAATTGCTGGAATATTTCCGGATCCATGATAAATCCTAAAGGAAGATAGAAATTATTTATAAAAACGCTTGATTATATACTTAAAAGGTGTATAATTGTGATAACGAAACACATTTTAAGGAGGCTTTCATTATGGCAGTTGAACATTTTACAAATGATACATTTAATGACAAGGTGCTTCAGGCAAACGCAACGGTCCTGGTCGATTTCTGGGCTCCCTGGTGTGGTCCATGCAAAATGCTTGGCCCCATCATCGAAGAACTCGCCAATGACCTGGACGGCAAAGCGGTCATCGGCAAAGTAAACATTGATGAAGAACAGGAACTTGCTGTAAAATACGGCGTAATGTCCATTCCGACCGTCGTCATTTTTAAAGACGGCCAGGAAGTCAGCCGTAATGTAGGGCTGACTTCTAAACATCAGCTTACCCAAATGATTGAAAATGCATAACGTCCCGCTTCGAAACGGGCTGCTTGATAAAATCCTCCGGATACCGGAGGATTTTATTTTTATTTGCGGGGAAACTAATGAAAGAAAAAAAATCGAAATATGGGTGATGTGGAGTGGTCGTAGTAACTGCGCGAGCCTCGGACAAGCGGCTGTGTTCTCTGCTGCAGGGCAGCTGTAAAAACGCGTTAAGCATTCTTGTGATCGACGCGGATGCGGCGGCATTGCATGGGAATGGGCCGGATCTTGTATATCTTGCGCCGCATTCTTTTATGAAACTGAATTGTGAAAATGCAATTTTCATCGTGCGCGACACGGGCTGCCTGCCCGAAACCGCCGATTGTGCAAACGCCGTAGCAATTGTGGACAGTTCCAATAAACCGGTCATGGAGCTGGTTGCCTCCCGGCATCTCAAAGCACTCACCTGTGGGCTTTCCAATTCGGATACCTTCACCCTCTCCTCCCTCACACGGGACAGCGCGGTCATCTCCCTGCGCCGACAGGTCACGGCTTTCGATGGGACTTTGATTGAGCCGTTTGAGCTGCCGGTCTCCTTCTCTTCTCCAATTGAACCGTTCACTCTGCTCGCCTGCGCGGCAGTATTCTGCATGCTTGGACGAAAAAATCCAATGGCCCATGCCATGCAGCTTGAATTGCGTCAACAGAAATGAAGCCGGTGGAAATTGGTCCCCGCATGCGTAAGATTTGGCAGTTATAATCAAAGATTCCGCGCCGATACTATTACTGCAAACGCACAAACTTTATTTTCAAAATTTAAGGAGTGTATGAAATTATGTCTAACTCTAATTCTTCCAGCAACCGTATTGTTGTCCCTGAAGCAAAAGAAGCTATGAACCGTTTTAAGATGGAAGCTGCCAACGAAGTCGGCGTTCCGCTCAAGCAGGGTTACAATGGCGATCTGACCTCCCGTCAGGCTGGTTCCATCGGCGGCCAGATGGTCAAAAAGATGATCGAAGCTTACGAGAACGGCATGAAATAAGATCCCTCCGGATCAAAATAAGGACGGACAGGCAATCGCCTGCCCGTCCTTTTGCTTTACAACATCGATCCAGACCGCTATACTGGAAACGGAATCATAAATGATCGAGGAGGGCGACGCTATCTTGGGATTTTTTGCTCCGGCAAACCGGATTTTGCCCGGAACAAAGGGTGTTGCGATCTTCAGTCCGATGCATTTGGCCTGGCTTGTGGGGGTATTTTTATTTTGCATCTGGCTGCTGAAAAAATTCGACAAGCAAACGGCCTCTGAACAAAAGCACTGGCTTCGGATTGCCGCCGCGGCTATGCTTTCCTCTGAGCTATTACGCATGCTTCTGCTCCTGTTGTCCGGCAGTTTTGATCCGGCATGGGCGTTGCCGCTTCACTTGTGCGGCGTAATGATTTTTGTGGAATTTCTGGCAGTGTGGACGCGGCAGGATTTTTTATGTGAGCTTTCCTTTGCGCTTGGGATGCCCGGCGCCTTTTTCGCGCTTGTCACACCGGGCGAAACGGCTTATCCTTTTTGGAATTTCTACTATCTCCAATTTATCCTGGTGCACACGCTGTTATTTCTAATACCGCTTTTCTTCGTGTCAGAAGGGTTCCTTCCGCGTGCGCGGCGTTTGCCGGGGTGTTTTCTGTTTCTGCTCGCGGTCGCCGGTGTGGATGCCGCAGCGAATACCGCCTTCGGCGGAAATTACCTCTTTCTTGGCGCTGCGTCCCCCGGCTCGCCGCTTGAGATGGTGCAGCGGCTTGCCGGGCGGTGGTATTTTTGGGGTACAGCAGCACTGGTCTGGGCACTGTGGGGGCTGCTTTACAGCGGGATGCGCCTGCTACGCCGCGCAAAACCAAAATGAAACGGGAGCCTGCCAAATGGCAGGCTCCCTTATTTATCGGTTTTGTGCGAGCCGCTCGACCAGCGCGCGGTCCGGCTCCACAATTGCGGTCTGATATGGCTCATAAAGTACCAATCCTGGCTTATTGGCGGGATGTTTGCGTACGTTGCGGATCTGGGTATAGTCGACCGGGACTTTGCCCGATTCACGTGCCTTGGAATGCCACGCTGCGATAACCGCAGCCTGTTCAAGCGTACGGTTGGGCACTTCTCGGCCTTCAGTGATGATCACGACATGCGACCCGGGGATCTTCTGGGTGTGGAACCAGATGTCCCCATTGCGGCTGTCTTTGAGGGTCAGCCGGTCGTTTTGAAGATTGTTTCGGCCACAGAGGATCGTAAAGCCGTCATCCGAAATGAACTTAAGCGGCGGGAGACGTTCCTCCTTCATGCCACGCCGCATAGTGCTGCGTACATAACCTTCCCCCGCAAGCTCCGACCGGATCGCGGAAAGCTCACTCTCAAGCGACGCACGGGCCAGTTCGTCAAAAACGGTGTCAAAATACGCAAGTTCCGCCTCACCCTGTGCAATGAGCGCACGCAGCTTCTTTTCAGCGGTATCCGCCTTGCGGTACTGTGCATAGTACCGCTGGGCGTTCTGGGCGGGCGTGAGGCGCACGTCCAGCGGGATCTCAATCTCCGGGCAGCCTTCCTCATAGTAGTTCTGGACGCGGGCGGTATTCTGCCCTTTTTCCAACGCATAGAGGTTTGAATTGATAAGGTCGCCGTAGATTTTGAGCTTTTCGCGTTCGGTGGACGTTTTGAGTTCTTCCCGCTGGGTGGAAAGCTTGCGGGCGGTGCGGTCCGAAAGGTTTACCAGCAGCTTCAAAAGATCCGCGCCGCGCTGGTGCATCCGGTCGATCCGGTCACGTTCGCTGTAAAAGCTGTCAAGCAGCCCGCTGTAGGTGTCATAGGCGCGGCAAACCAGTGTGTGCCCATACTGGTTCAGATCGATATAGGAGAAGTCCTTCGGCTTGCCGGCGGCGTCCACCAGCATGACCGGATGCGCCTTGCCTTCCCGCAGGGTATCGGAAAGCTGTGAAAGATAAAATTTCAGACGCATCTCCTGTTCCCCGGTGAGTTCGGAAACGACCGTATCGCCGCCGCGGGTGACATTGTGCGCCACTTCACGGCAGACAAGCGGGCTCATCCCTTCCAGCACACCAAGCAGCGCTTTGGAAAGTGGCAGACCGGGCGCACATTTTATCCGCTCTGCAATTTCTGTTGGGGCGGCGGTAAAAATCGAAAGGCGATCGGGCGCGGGTACGAGCGTATAGGACATCCCAGGCAGCACCGGCCGCACGCGGGACATCTCGTCGCTGATCCGCTTGATCGAATCGACCACCTTGTTATCCGGGCCGACCAGGATGATATTGCTGTGCCGGCCCATGATTTCGACTGCGAGGGTCATAACCACCTTATCGCCAAATTCATTGACCGTTTCAAACCGCAGATGCAGGATACGGTCAAGACCAATCTGCCGGATTTCCACCAGCTTTGCATTCGCAAGATGCTTGCGCATGAGCATACAGAACATTGGCGGAGATTTCGGATTGTCCTGCGGCAGGCTGGTGAAATGCAGCCGCGGGTTCGACGCTGACGCGGAGATCAGCAGCTTGTGATTGCCCGCCTGCACGCGCATTGCGAGCACGATCGTCTCTTTGGCGGGCTGGTGCACCTTGTCCACCCGTCCGCCGACGATTACGTCCGCGATTTCGTTTTTCAGCTGGTTTAAAAAGATTCCATCGAGTGGCATGGTGAAAGCTCCTTTTGGAAAATTGAGAAAGCAAGGCCGGGGGGATTTCTCCTGCAAATCCCCCCGGGCCCCAAATGCGCTTGAAGCACTGCCGCTTCCTATGCGGCTTAGACGTAAAGGCCTTCGTGGAAGCGGCCCATAAAATGCTCGATACGTTTGAGCGCCTCGAGCAGATGGTTGATCGAATAGGAATATGAAACGCGGATGAACCCTTCGCCGCAGGAGCCGAACGCATCGCCCGGCACCACCGCGAGCCGCTCTTCTTCCAGCAGCTGCATACAGAAATCACCGGAGGAAAGCCCTGTCGACCGGATACTAGGGAACACGTAGAAAGCGCCTTCAGGTTCAAAACAGGAAAGCCCAAGACGGTTGAAACCATCCACGACCAGGCGGCGGCGCATATCGTACTGCTCGCGCATATTCTCGATGTCCTCGTCGCAGTTTCTGAGCGCTTCGATCGCCGCATACTGGCTGGTGGTCGGCGCGCACATGACCGCATACTGATGGATCTTGAGCATCTGGGAAATAACCGGCTTTGGCCCCGCAACATAGCCGAGCCGCCAACCGGTCATCGCATAGGACTTTGAGAAGCCGTTTACGACGATGGTGCGTTCCTTCATACCGTCGATGGACGCGAACGAAATATGCCGTTTGGGGCCATAGGTAAGTTCAGCATAGATTTCGTCCGAAAGCACCATGATATCGGTTTGGCGCAACACCCCGGCGATCTCCTCCAGATGTTCGCGCCGCATGACGCCGCCCGTGGGGTTGTTTGGGTACGGCAGGATCAGCAGCTTGGTTTTTGGGGTGATCGCGGCCCGCAGCTGCTCTGCGGTCAGGCGGAAATGATCTTTGGCATGGGTCTGGATGGGTACCGGTACGCCGCAGGTCAGCTCGGTGATCGGGGTGTAGCAGACAAATGACGGCTCGACCACAAGCACCTCGTCGCCCGGATTCACAAGCGCGCGGATACAAAGGTCGATCCCTTCCGACCCGCCCACTGTGACGATCACCTCGTCCTTTGGGCAGTAATCAAGCGCGAAACGGCGGTTCAGGTAGCGGGCGATCTCCTCCTTGAGCGCTGCCATACCGGCGTTTGCCGTATAGAAGGTGTGGCCCCGCTCCAAACTTTCGATGCCCGCGTGTCGGATGCTCCAGGGCGTTTTGAAGTCCGGCTCTCCCACGCCCAGCGAAATGACGTCCTTCATCTCGGCGGCGATGTCAAAGAATTTACGGATGCCGGAAGGCTTTAATTCCACGGCGCGCCGGGACAATACTTTATTGTAATCGATCAATGGGAGGATCCCTCCCTCTCATCCGCAAAATCATCCACCATCATCACGTTGCGGTGTTTATATTTGCGCAGTACAAAATGCGTGGTGGTCGACTGGACAGATTCCATGGGGGCAAGCCGGTGGGCAACAAACATTGCCACATCCTTGAAAGTTTTCCCACTGATGGTAAGCGCGAGGTCGTAACCGCCGCTCATCAGATAGCAGGTCTCCACCTCCCGAAACTGGGAAACCGTATAGGCAATCTCTTCAAATCCCATGTTGCTTTTGGGGATGACTTTGATCTCAATACGCGCGGAAACCAGGTTGCGGTCGGTCTTATCCCAGTCGATAACCGCCTGATATCCCTTGATGATCCCCTTCTGTTCACAGTCCGCGATCGCCGCTGCAACGTCTTGCTCCGTGGCGCCGAGCATAACGGCCAGCTGCGCGTTTGTCAGCTTTGCATTTTCGCCCAGGAGACCCAACAGTTTCAGGATATCCATCTCTTTCATCATTCATAACTCCTTTTCTTTCAAATGATCTTCAGCTGCAGCGGCTGCCGCTGTTTATAAAATGTAAAACAGGAAAATCCCGCGTCAAGCAGCATTTCCATGGCGGTTTCAATTCCTCGGCCGACATTTTCAGCCGTATGCGCGTCCGAGCCAAGGGTGACATATTCCCCGCCAAGCTCCCGAAAACGCTTTATATACCGGCAAGGCGGCATCGTTTCGGCAATCTCCTGAAAAAGCCCGGAGGTGTTCATCTCAATCGCTTTGCCATTTTGCGCGGCAATCCGCAGGGTTTCCTCAATCAGATCGTCCCAACGGCGCAGATCGAGCGCGATCTGATGTTTCCCACAGATATAACGCAGCGGATATGTAAGGTGTCCGAGCGTATCAAATTTATTCTCTTTTGCGATGGCCGCCAGCGAGGTGAAATAATAGGTCATATATTCTTCGACTTCCCGCTGGCTCCACTCTTTGAAATCAATATAGTAGATATCGGTGCCGTCCGCAAGGTTATGATGGGAAATCATCACCATATCGAATACAAAATTCTGAAGAACCGCGTCGGTGAGCGCCGGATCGAAAAGGGTGTCCGACAGCTCGATGCCGCTGGAAACCGCAAGCCTGCCGCTAAAAATCCGTTTGCACTTGCGCACGTCGAACAGCGACTGGGTGATGCGGGTTTCAAACTGTCCCTTTTCATATTCCGCCAATTCACAGTGGTCGGTGATGCAAAGTCCCGAAAGGCCGGCTTCCACTGCCTTTTCACAGAGAAAGGTCACTGAATGCTCCCCATCGAAGGAATTATTGGAATGGACGTGGCTGTCAAACAGGTTGAACATAAAAGCGCCTCCTTGTGCGCCGCTTTCCCCATCTATGCAGGGGATAAAAACCATATTATAAGAAAGTATAGCACAAACCATGCCAATTAGTATAGTATTTTCGTAAATATTATGCTATACTCATATTATTCATCGGCAAAACCCAACCTGAAAACGGTATTTATTTTTGGGAGGTAACACAAAATGCGGGCTGTTTTGACTGTCATCGGCAAGGACCATGTTGGAATTCTTGCCAAGGTTGCAAACAAATGCGCCGAATGCAACGCCAATATCATCGAAGTCACCCAGACGGTCCTGCAGGAGCTGTTCTGCATGATCATGATGGTCGATATTTCAGATGTCAACTGCGAACTGTCCGAGCTGGTTTATCAGATGAATTCGCTTGGGGACCAAAGCGGGCTTTCGATCCACGTCATGCATGAGGACATCTTCAACTCAATGCACCGGATATAAGCGCTGCCCGGCACGATGCGCCGGAGTGTCCGCTTCGCGGCCGACGCGCTTTCAAAGGGGGCCTTCGACGCGCTGCCCGGCACGGTGTGCCGGAGCGTCCGCTTCGCGGCCGACGCGCTTTCAAAGGGGGCCGCACGCCCCCTTTGGATCCCCCGCGGGGTGCCGTCTATGACGGCCCGCTGCCTTCGCAGCGGATCTGAAAAAGGTGTGCCTTCGGCACGATTGAAGGCCCCGTTTTGGAAGGACAGGGTCCTTCCCCGCGATGCGTGAACGCTTCGCGCGACTTGTCATACTGAATATAAGGAGTACATAACGTTATGCTCAATACAAGCGACGTCCTTGAAACGATCCGCATGATACAGGACCAAAACCTTGATATCCGCACCATCACGATGGGCATTTCCCTGCTCGACTGCGCCGACAGCAACATCGACGACGCCTGTGAGAAGATCTATCAAAAGGTCACCCGCTGCGCGAAGGATCTTGTCAAAACCGGCGAGGCGCTTGAAATGGAATACGGCATTCCCATTATTAACAAGCGCATCTCGGTCACGCCGATTGCGATGCTGCTTGCTGCTTCTGGCGGCGATCCTGTAAAGTACGCGCACGCGCTTGAACGCGCGGCCTGCGAGGTTGGGGTCAATTTTATTGGTGGCTTTTCCGCGCTCGTCCACAAAGGCTTCGCCGCCGGGGACGAGGCGCTTATCAGCGCCATCCCCGACGCGCTCGCCGCGACCGAGCACGTCTGCTCGTCGGTCAATGTCGGTTCGACCAAGTCCGGCATCAACCTAGACGCCATCCGCATGATGGGCCAAGTGGTCCGCCGCTGTGCGGAAATCACCGCCAACCGGCAGTGCGTCGCAGCCTCCAAGCTGGTCGTTTTCTGCAACGCGCCGGAGGACAATCCCTTCATGGCAGGTGCATTTCACGGCGCTGGCGAACCCGACTGCGTCATCAATGTGGGGGTTTCCGGCCCGGGCGTCGTGCGCGCGGCGCTGGCCGCCGCGCCGGAGGATCTCGATATCACCGGTGTGGCGGAGCTCATTAAGAAAACCGCTTTCAAAATCACCCGCATGGGCCAGCTGATCGGTTCAGAAGCCTCCAAGCGGCTCGGCGTACCCTTTGGGATTGTTGATCTTTCTCTTGCGCCCACCCCAGCGGTAGGTGATTCGGTGGCACACATTCTTGAGGAGATCGGACTGGAACAATGCGGCGCCTGCGGTACCACCGCCTGCCTTGCCATGCTCAACGACGCGGTCAAAAAGGGCGGGGTCATGGCCTCCTCTTCGGTTGGTGGGCTTTCCGGCGCGTTCATCCCGGTATCTGAGGATGCGGGGATGATTGACGCTGCCCATTCCGGCGCGCTCTGCATCGAAAAACTCGAAGCGATGACCGCCGTCTGTTCGGTTGGCCTCGACATGATCGCAATCCCGGGCGACACGCCCGCCGAGGTGATTTCTGCCATCATCGCGGACGAAGCTGCCATCGGCATGGTGAATTCCAAGACGACCGCGGTGCGCGTCATCCCGGCCGTGGGGCTGGCAGACGGAGAAGAGCTTGAATTCGGCGGGCTGTTCGGCACCGCCCCGATTATGAAGGTCAACACCTTCTCCCCCGCGCGGTTCATCAACCGCGGCGGCCATATTCCCGCTCCGATCCAGGCGCTGAAAAACTAAACGGCTCGCAAAAGGCCGCCGGGCTGATACCCGGCGGCCTTTTTGCATCAAATCGAGGAAACCGCCCGCAGGAAAATTTCCTGCGGGCGGTTTTCCTGTACGCTCATTTCAAGTTTATGGGATATGGGGTCTTATTTTGAAACTTTTCGGAATGCCAGTGCGCTGGCCGCCGCGAGAGACACAACCGCGCCGAAGACCGCGACATTCACCATGTCGCTGGAACCGGTCTGCGGGATCACTTTGTCAGTATCAGTGACATCAGAAGTATCGTCCGAAGCGATATCATCATTGGAGACATCCGCTTCCTCGTCATCGTTATAGGAATCGATATCGAGTTCGGTATCGGAAATGACGTAGGTTCCAAGGGTACGGGTTTTCATCGACCAGCCTGCGATCTCCTGGTCGTCCTCGGAATAGGTGAACTTGTCGGTGACATCGACCAGATAGCCGTCCGCGTCGCGCTCATAGATAAAACAGGTTTCCGGATCTGGGACATAGTCGTCATCCTCATCCCATGGGATGCCGAGGGTCAGGGTCGCGCGGGAAGTGGACGGGACGGTCGGGTTGCCGACAAAATCATAGAAATAGAGCTCCGCGTCAACCGGGTCGCCGTATTCGGCATAGAGATCGCGGTCAACCGAGGTGGACAGCCGGGCATAGAAATCGGAAGCATCGTCATCCGCTTCAAATTCGAGCGCCGCGCGGTCGTCGCCCCAGATGAGGGTGTTGTTTTCATTTTCGTCAGGGCTGAAATAGACACGGTCGCCGGTATCCGGATTGTCGTCGTTTTCAGCTTTTTCGTTATTGATCCAGAAGGAGTATGGGATCACCAGCATGTCGTCCTTCTCGTAATTTGCATCCGATGAATAATCATATTTACTGTCGTCGCTGCCGGAATCACGTTTTGCCTTGAAGGTGATTTCACCATCTGTGTGGATTTCCGAGGTTGTGGTGGTGTCTGCCAGGACGATCTCGAGAACCAGATCCGCCCGATCCTGGCCCGCAACCTTCTTGTCGGTCAGCAGCTTGATGGAGCTGATCATCTTGCCATTGGTGTCCTTGTCATAGTCGAATTTGAACAGGTCGCTGTCCTTAAGGTCTGAAGTATTGACCGCCGGGTCTGTACCAATTTTACCATCCTCGATGATGAAATAAAGGGTCTGGCCAGGGGTGACATCCTCGCCGTTGATTTCTCCGCCTGTAAGGGTGAAATCATCGACCGCTTCATCGTCATCGTCCCAAACGCCCTCGAAGACAGCCTCCCCAAAATCATTGCTTGACGCCGCGAACGCCGCCACCGACATCGTCGCGGCCATCGCCGCAGACAGCAGCAGGGATAGGATTTTTTTCATGTGTTTGTTTCCTCCTTAAAAAATATCAGTTCGTTTCCCAGCTGGAAGATCCTGTCCAGCCGTTGTGACCAGAATATTCCTTTTGTGTGTTACCGCTTTGTAACCAGTGTGATCAAAAACTGAATTTTTAATGAAGTTTTTTTCACAAAAATGCAAAAATAAAGGGCTGCCGAAGGCAGCCCTTTGCGCTGGAGAAATCATTAAAGCCGACCCTTTTCAGGGGAAAGCCCGTCGATCGAACTTTCCCTATCAGATATCGCCTATCTGTATCGAAAGCCTGACGCCACTTCGTGAACTTTTATTGCTATGTAGTTTCTATTCGCGCACATCCAGCACCACAGCGCCATGCGGCGCCGGCCGTGCCAGAAAAACCGCTTCAGACATATCATAGAGCTTGCGCATACAGTGCTTGGCAAGCGAACGGCTGTCAAAAATACCGAACACCGCCGATCCGCTCCCGCTCATCAGCGTGCCCAGCGCGCCGCAGGAGATCATCTTCCGTTTAATCGCTGGGATTTCCGGAAGATACGCAACTTCTTCGAGGACGTTATACATACTGGCGGAAAAGTCTTTGAGGTTGTCCATCCGAAGCTGTTTTAAGAGATATTCAATGTCCGGATGGTTCTCCCCGCCCCGTTCATCGTAACGCGCGTACGCTTCCTTTGTGGAGATGCCCGCCGGGGGCTTCGCAATCAGGATCTGGCATCTGGGCAGTTCCTCCACCTCCGCAAGCCGTTCCCCGATCCCAGTGGCCCGCTGAGTACCCCCCATCAGGCAGAATGGCACGTCCGCTCCCACTTCGGCGCCAAGCCTGCAAAGCCTGAACAGATCTTCGTTCACGTCAAAAAACACATTAAGCCCCATCAGCACGGCGGCCGCATCGGCGCTGCCGCCGGCAAGTCCCGCCTGAACCGGCAGCCGCTTCTGGATATCGATTGAAATGCCCGTATCCGGCTGGCCGAATTCCGCAAAGAACTTCTGTGCCGCAATGTGAGCGAAATTGGTTTCATCGCAGGGGATGCGCGGCCGGTCACAGGAGATAAAGATCCCCTTCTGATCCATGCGTGAAATGGTCACTGTATCGCACAGGTCGATCGTCTGCATAATCGTATCCACATTGTGATAGCCATCGGCACGTTTGCCGGTGATGTCAAACGACAGGTTGATTTTTCCCGGGGCTTCGACGATTACCGTCTTTTTCATCAGGATCACCTTCCCCTTCTGTTTCCCTTTTCTGCATCTTTATTTTACCAGATTTCTCCCTCTTTTGCCAGTCCGTTTGCCTTCTTTTGCGCGGATTCTACAAAAGTTTCCCGGCTCTTTCAGTCGGATTTGCTTTTTGAAAAGAAATGGAATACCTTCGGTGACTTGATATCAATGGCCTTCACCGGACACATCTCATGGCAGCAAAAACAACGGATGCAGTTGGAATAATCAATACTGGCCTTGCGCCCAGCAATCGCAATCGTCTTTGCCGGACAGCTTTCGGCGCATTTTCCGCATCCGATGCAGTCCTGCGTGCGGATTTTTGGCTTTGAGGCCAGATGCGGCTCGAGCCAGCGTACAGCCGGCCGCAAAAAGCCCGGCACATTGCCCGCAAAGTTAAGCGTCTTGCTCGCAGGCAGCGCAAAATCGGGCACCGCCAGCCGGTCGGCGGCATCCGCATCCCCCAATATCTCCACCGCCTGCCAATTTCCCGGACAAAGCCCCCGTTTAACCGCTTCCGCAAGCATCGGCACCTCTTTGGGCGTCAGCCCGATCAGATGCGCCATCACCAGATCGAGCGCGTAAAAGTTTTCCCCGCGCGCCGCAGCCGTGATCCCGACATGCCGCGGCATGCCGCCGGTCGGACCGTCGCCTTCCATTGCGTCTATCCCATCGACAATTGTGAGCCCCGGTCGGATGAGCAGCGAAAGGTCGATCAGCATCTGCACAAACCGCGCGCTGTCCGGAAAACGGTAATGCAGCTGGGGCTTGAGCAGCCCCGGGATGCAGCCGAAGAGATTTTTAATCCCACACGACAGGGTCGTCATGCAGTGGGTCTTGAGTTTACAGATATTGATCACGTAGTCCGCGTCAGCAATGGGATCAATGATATCGAAAGAACGGCAGAGCCGGCCTTCGGCGAC
The DNA here is from genome assembly GCF_003465835.1 of Anaerotruncus sp. AF02-27. Classification (NCBI taxonomy): domain Bacteria; kingdom Bacillati; phylum Bacillota; class Clostridia; order Eubacteriales; family Oscillospiraceae; genus Anaerotruncus; species Anaerotruncus sp. AF02-27. The sequence continues at coordinate 26,588 of NZ_QSBX01000024.1, forward strand.
ATGCAGTTCCCGAGAACCGCACGCGGTGTTGCAGGTGATCTTGCACCGGCGGGCCACCTCGGCGTATCCGGTCAGCTCATAGGCCGCGGAAAGCACCTGCGGCGTATATAAACCGCCTGGACTGTCCGCAATCACGATATCGGTGATCCCCATTCCCTGTAAATGGCGCACCACCGCCTCGATCATCGCCGGATGAGTGGTGGCGGCGCGGTCCGGCTTGCAGCGCATAATGAGATTCGGTTTCACGACAACCTTCATTCCCGGACGAAGGTCGTCCGCTCCGAGTATGGAAAAATGGCGCGCGATTGCCTCGCGCACCGTCCGTTCGTTATAATCGTGGGTTTCAAGCAGGGAAATTGCAGCCATATAGAACTCCTTCGGCGGTAAATTTCATTTGTCGGATCAGATGGTGGTGGTCGGCGAGGCATCCGCATGCGCGACAGCGACCGGCACATCCGGCAGCGCCCTTTTGCAGAGTTCAGCCAGATATTCCACCACGAACCGTTCGGTGCCGTAATGCCCGGCATCGATCACCGTGATCCCCATGCGCACCGCATCGAGCATCACATCGTGTTTCACGTCGCCGGTGACAAGCGCCTGACAGCCGTTCGCGGCCGCCTCTGCCAGGAAACTGCCGCCGCTGCCGCCGCAGACCGCCACCCTTTCGACGGCGCGTCCGCCGTCGCAGTAGCGCACTGCCTGGTCGTCCAGCAGCCGCTTGACATAATAGGCGAACTCCGGCGGCGTCATGCCGCGCGCAAGCGTCCCTGCCCGCAGCATCCCGTCCTCACCCACAACCGCGACATTCTGCAGTCCCAGCCGCGCGCAGAGGATATCATTCACGCCGCCCGGAGCCTTGTCGAGATTGGTGTGCGCGCTGATCACCGAAATCCCCGCGCGCACCAGCTTATAAACCGGCATGTCGGCCGTGACTTTTTTGATGGGGTGGAAAATGACCGGATGATGGGTCACGATCAGGTTCGCGCCGCGGCCGGCCGCTTCCGCAATCACCGCATCGGTCGCGTCGAGCGCGACCACCGTACCGCGCACCATTTCCTCCGGATCGCCGACCAGCAAACCCGGGTTGTCAAAGTCCATGGCGGTAGAAAAATCCGCCGCTTCATTGATGACGTCATATACATGTTTCACCGTTGCCATATCAGTTCCCGCCTTCCAATTTTTCCAGCAGCGCGGCATACCGCGCAAGCTCTTCGCTGTCCAGGGAGGATCGTTTCAGGCCTTCCACTTTTTCCCGCACCTGCCGGGCCACTTTCGCAACATACTGCCGCGCGGCCGGGTCCGGGCTGGTGAGCAGTTCTCCCACCCAGGCGGACGCGTCGTCAAGCTCCCGCGTCTGTCCAGTGTAAGCCGCCTGCATCACGATATAAGGAAAATATCTCGACACCACAGCCTTTTCCCGCAGAATTGCAAAACCGTTTGCGTACAGCGCGCGTCGCAGCCGTTCGTGCTTGGTCATCGGCTGCAGGAGAAACCGCAGGCCGGCGTCGCGGGTCCAGTCAGGGCGGCCTAGGATCTCCCAGATAAGGTCGCCCCCCATCCCCGCGATCACGATGTCGTCCACCTGGCCCGGCCGGATGTCCGCCAAGCCATCGCATAAAAGGAGTTTTGCCCGATGCCGCACCCTGTATGCGGACAAAGTGAAAGCCGCCTTTTCGAGCGGCTTTTGGTTGATGTCACACGCGAACCCAAACGGCGCCTTTCCGCTGGCAAGCAGCCAGGCAATCAGGTAGCCGTGGTCGGTACCAATGTCGGCGCAGCGCGCGCCATCCCGCACCATGGAAGCGATGGCGGCGAGCCGCGCGTCAAGTCTTGGCAGCTTTTCCATCAGGCCATAACGTTCTTCGCGCCCTCATGGGCGTTGAGTTTTCTGAGCAGGTCGTCACAGTCCACATCGTGCACCTGGCAGGCCTCTTCGATGGTTTCTCCGCGGGATGACGGACAGCCCAGGCAGTGCATACCCATTTCAATGAAGTATTTGGCGAGGGAAACGTCGTGGTCGAGCGCTTCGCCGATGAGGGTATCCTTTGTATAGGTCATTTTGAAAGCCTCCAATTTTAAAGTCTTTGATTGGGAAAATTATAGCACGTTTCCCGTATCCAGGCAATACCGGGAGTACACATGCGGAAAGTTTCCGCCCGTTAAGGCATGAAAAAGGCCGCCGTATCAAAACGGCGGCCTGAAAGCATTCAGTGGATTACTGCTGCTCTTTCATCTTGGCAAAGCAGTCGGAGCAGTAGACCGGACGGTCCTCACGCGGCTGGAACGGAACTTTCGCTTCGCATCCGCAGGAAGCACAGGTCGCGGTGAACATCTCTCTCTGGGGTCTGGTGCTGTTTTTACGGGCGTCACGGCAAGCTTTGCAGCGCTGGGGCTCGTTGACGAAGCCTCTCTCTGCGTAGAATTCCTGTTCACCAGCGGTGAAAACAAACTCGGATCCGCACTCTTTGCATGTCAGTGTTTTGTCAGTGTACATTTTGGTTACCTCGCTTAAAATTTGGATTTACCCGCTGGAACTGCGTGGACCGAGATTGAAATCAAGCTCTGCCAATGGCGCCAAAGGGTATTTTTTATGCAATCCCTCTCGGGACTGTCACAGGATAGGGTTTGCGAAAGGCTCACTCGCAGGTGAACACATTCCGCAGCTTTCGCCGCACTCTTTGCAAGGCATTGTCAACAGCTTTCGTGGATGAGCCGAGTTGTTTTGACATCTCGTCATAGGAGTAGGAGCTGAGGTACAATTGTAAAACTTGCCGTTCGAAGATAGACAAAAGGTTTTCGATTCGCCGGTTGCGGGCATCGGTTTCCTCATTGCGGATCACCAACAGTTCCGGGTCGTCTCCGGCAGCCACAACACCAAGCTGCTCAGGGGCGTCGGACCCGCTCAGGGAAACATATCCGCGCATGGGGGCGTTTTTATCCCGCATATGGGCTTTTACCGCGCTGAGCATCTTGTTGTTCACGCACACGGTAGCAAAGGTCTTAAAGCTGCCGGGCAGGTCGTCGCGGTAGTTACGCACCGCTTTCAGAAGGGCGATCATCCCTTCCTGATACAGATCATCTGCATCCAGTTCATTGCGCAGGTAACTTCTGGCGCGCAACTGTACAAGCGGGGCGAAGCGCTGGATCAGCGCTGTCAATGCATCGTTGTCGCCGTCTTTGGCAAGCCTGGCCAGCTCTTCATCACGCATGCCTCTCAAAAGTGCAGATTGTGAAGTCCTGTCCATTTAAGCTCTCCCAAATTCCAACGTGTCAGCACGTCGTCTAAGCTGATGCAAGTTTTATTATAGCGTCAACTTTTCCTTTTGTCAAGCTTTTTGAAAAACTGCAATCTTTTCGGCATGGTTTTGTGAAATTTTCCAAAATCCGATTTTATTTTCCATCCATACAGCCTAAACCGTGACATCCCGCAGCCAGCGGAACCTGCAAATCCGTACCGAAGAAACGACCGTTTTGAGGATCTCGTCGCACTTGAGCACCAGGAACACCGCGGGTGCGGGCCAGCCGAGCCAAAGCCCGGTGAAGAATCCAAGCGGTACCGCGACGCCCCACAGGAAGATCACCTCGCAGACCAGCACGAACTTTGCGTCGCCGCCCGCGCGCAGAACCCCCACCATTCCGACCATTGCGATCGCCTGGAAAAAGACGATCAGCGCGCCGACCCGATTGATGGCCAGCGCAATCGCAATGGTTTCGGCTGACAGCTCATACATCGAGACAAAAACCGGAGAAAGCAGCAGCGTGACCACAGCCGAAAAGATTCCCAGCAGGATTGACAGCGCGAACAGGGTGATCGAACGCTGCTTGGCACGCTCGATGTCGCCCGAACCGATCGTGTTGCCCACGATGGTGAGCGCCGCGTTGCCCACGCCGAATATGATCACCGAAACCAATTGGTTCAAAACCGAATAGATGCTGTTCGCCGCGACGAAATTCGTACCCATCCGTCCGATGACCACGGCGACCATCGACACGCCAAGTCCCCACATCAGCTCGTTGCCGATAACCGGAATGGAAATGGAGACATATTTTCCATAAAGCGGCCGGTTGTTCGGCAGAAGGTCCCGCAGCGAAAAACGGATCTTCTTTTCCTTCCACAGGATATAACCGACCGCGATCAAAAATTCGCTCACACGCGCGACGCAGGTCGCGATCGCGCCGCCGCGGATTTCCAGCCGCGGCGCGCCGAAGTTGCCGAAGATCAGCATGTAGTTCAGGGTGGTGTTGACGACGAGCGAAGTCAGATAGACCACCACCGAAATGTTGACCGTACCGATCGACCGCAGCATCATGATCGACATATTCGCAAGCGCATACAGTGGGTACGACCAGCCGATGATCCGCAGATACTGCGCGCCATATTCGATGACCGCGGTTTCAGTCGTGAAGATTGACATAAACTGGGTCGGGAAAATGAGCGCGATCAGGCTGAAAATAATCGCAGAAACAAAGCCGACCTTAAAGGTCATCGCTTCGATCCGCCTGATGGTCTCAACATCCTTTTTCCCCCAGAACTGCGCAATCAGGACATTCGCGCCGCCCGATACCCCAAAACAGACGATCATCAGCATAAACCAGAGCTGGTTTGCGATCGAGGTCGCGGACAGCTGCGTCTCGCCAAGCTGCCCGATCATCAGGGTGTCCATCATCGATACTGCGACGGTGATGAGATTCTGCAATGCAATCGGCACTGCGATTGTAACAAGGGTCCGATAGAACGCCTTGTCGCTGACAAAGAGTTTCATGTTTCCTCCCATATCCCTTCAAACAGAAAACGGGCGGGCTCCCGGCCCGCCACAGGGGGTTTTCCATCTTATCCTTCGG
>NZ_QSBX01000024.1:31439-46678 GCF_003465835.1 Anaerotruncus sp. AF02-27
TCCTTCGGTTGCGTATTCGGCCGCGATCCTGTCGACCACGTCCATCCCCTCAATCACGTAGCCAAACACAGTGTGTTTGTAATCGAGGTGCGGCGTGCCGCCGAGTTCCTCATAACGCGCCAGCACCGGCTCCATCTGCGCCGCGAAGCTCTCCGGGATACCCTGGTTGGCCTCTTCGGTCAGTTTTGCGTTGAGTTCGTTCACCATCGCCTGGACTTCCTCTTCGCTCTTTCCGGCCGCCTGCGCCTTTCCGACTTCCTCCTGGTAAAGCGCCACCTTGCCTTCAAACAGGTTCTGGTACATCATGGCAATATACTTCTGCCGCTCCTCCTCTGAAATCGCTGCGGGATTGCGCTGCACGATGAAAAACTGGCTGCCGTTTGTATTCGAACCCCGGTTCGCCATCGAAAGCGAGCCGCGGAAATTGTGTGCGATATAGGAGAATTCGTCCGTGAAGTCGTCGCCCCAGATGCTTTCCCCCGCTGTTCCGGTGCCGGTTGGGTCGCCGCCCTGGATCATAAATTCATTGATCACCCGGTGGAAAGTGAGCCCGTCGTAATAGCCGTTCTTTGCGTGGGTCATGAAGTTCTCAACCGCTTTCGGGGCCTGCTCCGGGAACAGCCGGATCTTGATCACTCCCTCGTTCGTTTCGATCGTCGCGACCGGAAGCCCCTCGTATTTGCCGGTACCCGCATAGAGCGCTTCCATCTCCTCCATAAGCTGTTCCGGCGTCAGATCCGCACCTGCTACCGCGAGCTCCGGAAGTGTGTCATCAGCCGCCTGGGAAGCATTTTCGGAGGCTGTCTGCGGGATTTCCCCTTCGACCGTCACCTTCAGAATGGTCGCCGGCTGCTTTTCCGGTTCTGACGAAACCTGTGAAGAGGCGGCCTGCGATGAAACCGCTGAAGAGGATGGCACCGAAGATGAGCCGCCCTGCTGCGTGCCGCAGGCGGCAAAGGTCAGAATGGCCGAAGCGGCCAGCAGAACTGTAAGGATTCTTTTCATAGTTGATAATTCCTTTCTTTACGGGAAAAGTGTCCGCCGGACAGCGGACAGCAAACATTTCCATTTATCAGAAGTTTTTCACAAAAAAGCCTTCTTATACTTTTACTATATAATGGCGGGATTGTCAAGTTTTCCATGGAAAGCAGAATTTCCAAAAGCCATTGCATCTGCCGCGGGAACTGTTAAAATAAAAGATGGAAGTCCCCATCGAAAGAAAGGAATCGAATGCGATGGCACCTTCATCCGCGGCACAGCTTTCCCAAAAGGACGCACAGTTCCGGCAGTTTGCATTGGAGGGGAACCTCTGGAAGGTTCTCTGGAAGGTTTGTATCCCGCTTGCGACCTATCACTGCATCACGCTTGTCTTTGCCCTGCTCGATTCGCTTATGGCCGCCCATATCGGCCCGGAAGCTATCTCCACCGTGGCATGCTTCGCTCAGATCCTGTTTATGCTCTCCTCGATCGGGATCGGGCTTTCGGTGGGCGGCGGAATTCAGATTGCGGCCGCTTACGGCGCGGGCGACTACGAACGGGTCAAGCAGACCATCAACACCCTGTTTGCCCTGTGTGCTGTCTTTGCTCTTCTGCTTGGCCTGCTGTTCCCGTTCGCGCGGCCGTTTTTGCGGCTGATCGGCACGCCGGAGGGATTGATCGAAGGCGGGCTTCTCTTCTTCCGGATCAGCCTCATCGGCAGGATTCTTGAAACCTTCAACAACGTCTACATCGCGGTCGAGCGTTCCCGCGGCAAGACCGCCCGCATTATGGCGCTCAACTTTTCGGTCATCCTCCTGAAGCTTTCGCTCACAGCGGTCTTTGTTTACGGCATGCACGGCACCATCACCCACATTGCAATCGCGACCGCCGTTTCGCAGGCCTTCCTGTTTACAGCGGGATTCTTCTGCCTGCGCCGCCGGAACGATGTATTCGGCCTTTCCCTTTCACACATCCGGATGGATGCGCAGACCCTGCGCCCGCTTTTTGGGCTCTCAATCCCAGTTATTCTGGAAAAGGCGTTTTTCTATTACGGGAAGGTCGTGGTCAACACCATGAGCGCTTCCTACGGCGATCTGACCATCGGCGCGCTCGGAATCTCGAACAATCTCGGCGGTATTACGACTTCCCCGCAGGAGGGCTTCCAGGACGGAAGTACTTCAATCATCAGCCAGAACATTGGCGGCGGGCGGCTCGACCGTGCGATGGGCGCCTTCAAGCGGCTGCTCGTGATCGAAGTAACAATCGGCCTCATCGGCTGTGTTCTGACCCTTGCGCTGCTGCCAATGATCCTGCGAATATTCGCCGGGGAGGACCTTGTATTTGCCGGGCTTATCGGTTACATCTACCGCTGGGAGGCGTTCGCGCTTGCCCCGACCGGGATCTTTTCCGCAGTGATGGCCCTGCTCTATGGGTTTGGCTACACCCGGCTCGCCTTCCTTGTCAACTTTTCCCGGCTGTTTATCTTCCGCATCCCCGTGCTCTGGCTTTTACAGAATTTTACCGGACTCGGCTGGAAAAGCGTCGGCATCGTCATGTTTGCCAGCAATACCGGGATCGGGCTTTTCAGTCTCCTGATCCTCGCGCTGGTGCTCTGGCGGATGCGCACTCAGCCGCCGGGCCTGCTGTCCTGAAAATGCTAAAACCGCCCATCCGTGCAAAATGGTACGGGTGGGCGGTTTTTCGTTGTCCTGCTATCTGCCGAAAAGCGACGCGGCCTGCCTCATATTTTCGGTGACCTTTACGCCGAACGGGCAGCGGCCTTCGCACGCGCCGCATCCGGCGCATTCCCCGGCCGTGTGCGGCAGCAGCGCATAATGCTCCCGGACGGTCTCCGGCACCTGGCCCTGCGCTTTCGCCAAGTTTAAAAATTTCGTGACGGACGCCACATCGATGCCCACGGGACACGGCGCACAGTGCCCGCAGTACATACAGTGCCCCTGCCAGCTGATCTTCGGAAAAGACGCGAACGCGGCGGCATAATCCCGCTCGGCATCCGAAGCGGTCTCGTAGGAAACGCTTTGCAAAAGCTCTTCCACCGTGTGCGCGCCAGACATGACGGCGGCCACAGCGGGCCGTGTCAGCGCGTAATGGATGCACTGGAGCGGTGTGAGCGCCCTGCCGGCGGGCGAAAGCCGCGCATTGAGCAGATCCCCGCCGCCAAATGCTTTCATGACCGTAATCCCCACCCCAAGACGGCTGCAGGCCTCATAGAGCGCCTCCCGTTCCGGGTCCATATTGACAAGCGCGCCTTCGTAATTCCTGCCGTCCCAGAGCGCGGCACAGTCCTCGCCCGCGGGCTGTAGATCATAGCATGGGTTTATACTGAACATCAGCACTTCGATGAGCCCGCTTTCCACCGCGGCGCGCGCGGAAAGCGGATTGTGGCTGCTCAGCCCGATGTGCCGGATCTTCCCCTGCGCTTTGAGTTCCTTGGCAAACCGCATGACAGGTCCGTCCGCGACCGCCTTCCAGTCCTCCAGGGAATCCACGTAATGGATCATGCCAATCTCGATATGATCGGTTTCAAGCCGTTCCAAAAGATCGGCAAACCCCGCTTTTACCTCTTCAATTTTCCGGGTGCGTTCATACTGCCCATTTTTCCAGACGGTGCACAGATGCGCCTGCAGGACGAATTTTTCCCGCCGCCCGCGCAGCGCCTTACCCAGCCGGGTACGCATATCCGGATTCGGCGTGTAAAGGTCAATGCAGTTGACTCCCGCCTGCTGCGCCGCGTCCAAAAGCGGCTCGACCAGCGCGCCGTCATGATCCACAAACCCTTCGCACCCGATGCCGATTTCACCGACCATCAGCCCTGTTTTTCCCAATTCACGATAATTCATATCCCGATTCCTTTCCCTGTTTCTTTCAGGTTATTGTAGCACCTGAAGCCGGCTTCAGGTCAAGTATTTTCTGCCGGCCGCGCCTGGTCCAGAAAATCCCTGATCGTCTTTTCCACCAGATCCACTTCCTCCCGGAAAGCTGAAGCTGAAATCCGCAGCGCTCCGTGCCCCAGCACAATCATCTGTTCGAGCGCGTCGGAAGTCGCCACCCGCACCCGGTATTTTCTTCCGAGCTCATGGGTGACCTTTTCAATGTACATGTCAGCGGTTTCCGCTTCCTTTGTGTATACGACATTGATGTTGTGTATCTTTTCGACGGTTCCTGGGTTCCCTTTGACCTTATAAGCGTCAAACACCAAAATCAGTTCGCATTGGCGAAAGCCGCGATAGTTGCAGAGAAGGTCGATCAGCCTGCTGCGGGCCGCGTCCACATTCTCCTGTGCCAACACTTTCAGATCCTCCCATGCGAAGATGATATTGTAGCCGTCCACCAGCAGATATTCCGGACCTTCGGGCGGTGCCTTTGCCTTTCCCGGGCGGGGCGCGGACAAAGTTTGCCGCGCCGGGCGAAACGCCTGCCGTGGGTCGCGCCGGATCGGGCCATAGGTGCGCTCAAAAATTTTCATCAGCTCGCTGTCCTCGGCCAGCATCGCGCAATAATCCGCGGCGCGGCGGACGGGCTCCGTTTCCGGTTCCTCCAGCGCGGGTCTTCCGGCTCCCCATCCGCTCTGCACATGCATATATTCCCGCACCTTGTCCCATTTCACAAGAAATCCCGCGCCATGGGCACAGAACACCGAATCGGCCGGGTTGTCCACGTCTCCATCGCAGTCGTATCCCGTGGCTGCAATCACTTCCGCCGCATTATGACAGGGCTCATATCCGCGCAGCGTGCAGGAGAGCCTGCCGCGCCCGCGGGTATAGGAGGTGACCTCCATCTGATAGTCCCGCATCTCAGAAACCGGCCCGCTGCCCACAAGCACCGCCGTTTCTCCGCCGGTCTGGGGCGGCGAGAACTCCCCGCTCATCCGCTGCAGATCGGACATTGCGCGGCCCACCGCATCGGACGGCACTTCAAGCCGGAAATCGTACCACGGCTCCAGCAGGATGCTTTCGGTATTGCGCAATCCCTGCCGCACCGCGCGGTAGGTCGCCTGCCTGAAATCTCCGCCTTCTGTATGCTTTGGATGCGCGCGCCCCGCGATCAGCGTAATTTTAAGATCGGTAATGGGCGCGCCGGTCAGCACGCCTGGATGAACCTTTTCCGCAAGATGGGCCAGGATGAGCCGCTGCCAGTTGCGGTCGAGATCGTCCTCCCGGCAATCGGACGCAAATTGCAGTCCGCTGCCCCGTTCGCCCGGCTCCAGCAGCAGGTGAACCTCGGCGTAATGCCGCAGCGGCTCGAAATGCCCAATCCCCTCCACCGGCCGCGCGATGGTTTCCTGATAGAGAATGCCGCCCTGTCCAAACCCAATCTCCAGCCCGAAACGTTCGCGCACCAGGCTTCGGAGCACCTCGAGCTGCACCTCGCCCATAATCTGTACATGGATCTCCTGCAGTGCTTCATTCCATATGACATGCAGCTGCGGGTCCTCCTCCTCAAGCTGCCGCAGCTTTCCAAGCGCGGTATGGGCGTCCGCCCCCTTCGGCAGCTGTACCTGGTAGGTCAGTACCGGCCGCAGGGCGGGGCGTTTTGCATCCGCCTGCACGCCGAGCCCCTCCCCTGGATAGGTGCGGGAGAGCCCCGTGACTGCGCAGACCATCCCCGGGAAGGCTTCCTCCGTTGTCTGATATTTGCTTCCCGAATAAATCCGGATCTGATTCACCTTTTCGCTCCAGGACTCTCCTTTGATGTCCTGACCGGTGAGCAGCGCCTTCACCTTCAGGCTCCCGCCGGTCACTTTCAGATGGGTGAGCCGGTTTCCCTGCTCATCCACCGAAATTTTAAACACCCTTGCCCCAAAACCGGCGGAATATTCCGGGCCGAGGGTATACTGATCCAAACCGGACAGAAAAGTATCCATCCCATCCAGTTTTAATGCGGAACCAAAATAACATGGGAAAACGCTGCGCCGCGCCACCGCCGCGGCAATCTCCCGGCCGGTCAGCGTCCCGGCTTCCAAGAAGCGTTCCATCAGCCCTTCATCGCTCATGGCGACACTCTCCTGCCAGGCTTCGTCCCGGTCGGCGCCAAAGTCGATGCACCCGTCTCCCAGCCTGTGCCTGAGCGTGGCAAGCAGCGCGGCACGGTCGGCGCCGGCAAGATCCATCTTATTGAGGAACAGGAAAGTCGGTACCCGGTAGCGGTCAAGCAGCTGCCAGAGCGTTTCGGCGTGGCTCTGCACCCCATCGGTGCCGCTGACAACCAGGATGGCATAATCGAGCACCTGCAGCGTCCGTTCCATCTCCGCCGAAAAATCCACATGTCCCGGCGTATCCAGGAGGGTCAGCTCGGTTTCCCCCAAACGCAGCACCGCCTGTTTTGAAAAGATCGTGATCCCGCGCTCCCGTTCCAGCTCGTGCGTATCGAGAAACGCGTTCCCATGATCCACCCGGCCTAACCTGCGGATCTCTCCCGCGCGGTAAAGCAGCCCCTCCGAAAGCGTCGTTTTGCCCGAATCCACGTGGGCCAATATCCCGATTACCAGTCGTTTCATCCCATCCGTCCCAATCGTCGTTATTCAAAAGCTGTTTGCTTTGCATTCATTATAGCGTCGCCGCAGGCCCCCATGCCGCAAAGCGGCACAAAACCATCTTTGCCGGTTTGGGCTGTTGCGGGCAGCAATTGGTAAAAAGTCAATTGCCCGCGCTTATTATAGCATGTGCAAAAAAGCGATACAATCCCGCTTCGGGATGGAGTGGATCCAACGCCGCGCCCAGCTGGGATCAAGCGCCTGCAAACAGCTTTGCGCACATATAGCCACCGCTTCCGGCGTGCCGCAGCAGGACGCAAGCATCTTTTTTCCGGGAACTTCCGATTCTTTTGCCGGGACGTGTCTTTACTTCTCCCCTGCAAAAGGATATACTGTTGGGTAGAAAAACCTTTACCGGAAAGGATGCATGAAACTATGAACGTCATCCAGCTGCTGGAACAACTCGCGGAAGCCGCCCGGACTGATCCGTCTCTGAAGCAGCGGCTGCTCGCGTCTGAAGCCGCCCGCGACCCGATGGACACCTTTTGTAAAACAGCGCAGACTGCGGGGTTTCCCATCTATCTCGGCGAGCTGTTTGCCGCCGGCGAAGAATTTTCTGACCTGCAATGCAAAAGCACCAACGGCGGAAATCCGCGTCCATATCAGTATTTTAACGACGCCTACGGCGCATTTATCGAATCCCTGAAATAACCGGCGCATGCTTGGCAAAGTCTAATCATTTTTCAAACGCTCAGCCCCGCCAAATATGCCGAAAAAAATTGGGACCGCATGAAACACACTGTTCATGCGGTCTTTTCGATGTAATCCAATTCTCATCGAAAGCGGAATCAGCGTTTCCTCCGCTTCTGGATTTTGAAAACTTTTCTATATTTTTTTGCCGATATAAAAGGCATATCCATAAAACTGCTTATATTTTGAATAGAGCGTTTCTTCGTAATGATTGCTTTCAATAAAGGCTTCCACTGTTTTATTTCCGGCATATTTTTTCAGCAGCTCTTGTTCCGCTGCCTGCCGCGGAACAAAATAGCGATCGGTCCAACATCTTTCGGGCAGTATAAAGGCCGCCACCGAAATATATCCCGCTTTCTGCATGATTGAAACATTATTCCCAATGGTATCCAGGTTGCTGCCAGCCTCCGCCCAAAATGCTTCGACCTCCGCGGGATGTTCGTCCGTAAACCAGGAAGGGCATGTCACAGCAACATGACCGCCTTTTTTAAGAAACCTATTCCAATAAGTCAGCCCTTTTTCAAAGCCGATATTGTCTATCGCTCCTTCCGACCAGATGAGATCAAACTCCTCCTGCTGAAACGAAAGGTTTTCCATTGAGCCGACGACGCCGGTTACCCGCTCCTGCAAATTTTGTTTTTTTGCATTTTCATTTAATACGCTAATAAAATCGGAAAACTGATCCACGCCGACGATATTTCCCGCAATATTTTGCGCGAGCACCATCGTTTGCCCGCCGGTTCCACAGCCTAAATCTGCTGTCCGCGATATGCGATCGATGTTGTCCAGAAAGCTCAGCGCTTTGACCGTCACTTCCGCACTGCCGGGTCCCTGGCGGTCCAATCCCACATGGGCTTCAATAACGAGATCCATCATTGATAGTTGTTCGTTGTCCATTTTTAACTCCTTTTTATTGCATGAGATAAATCCCCATCGTTCAAGAAACAGCTTGCATAAAAGAAAGTTGACAGATTATCATTGCAGAAATCTGTCAACTTATTTTGGTGGAGCCGACATTCACCATCCATATCCGAGTATATACACAATAAAACTATACTTTCCACTCATTGAATCCAATTTAAGAAATCAAAAGTGGACAAAGCCGCCCCTCAAATGAAGGGCGGCATTTTTAATCCCACTTGTACCCATATCGGACAGTTAAGAATTCCTTCGCGGCCTTATCGGTCATTCCGGCGTTTACCAATGTTCTGCGCCGGTTCTCCTTCAAGCTGCCGTTCACAGTTTTCCCATTCTTTTTGGTGCTCTCCACTCCTTCCATAAGAGATTCATACCGTTGGAACTGATCCAGCGACATTTGATTTTTGAGATTTTTGTAAGCCTCCTGCTGTGAATCGCTCAAAAGAGATACTTCAAACGCCTCCATATTGGAGAAGTCCCGCAATTTGCTGCTGTTGGTTATGCTGCTGAAAAGCAGCTCTTTTTGTTTCTCATCGTATCGCTGATCCTCTGCAAGCATCGCGCCGTACTGTTCGGTTTTGGTGCTGTCGCCCGTTGATTTCAGGGAATTATAAACCTTTCTCTGTGCAATGAAGTCCGCCACTTCAATATCGCGCTTTGCCGCTTCATATGCTTCCAGCATCCAATCGTCTGGCTTATGCCCCACTATGTCTGCCTTTGCAAAGGCGTTTGCATAATCGTAAGCATCTTTCAACATCTGCGCTTTCATTTCGTCAGGTGCGGCGCGATACGCCTCCAAATCGAACAGATCACCTACAATTTCATAGGATTCCTGGCCTATTCTTTTTTGATATTCGCTGTATTCGCGGTTGGTCAGATCCTTCGTTTTGCCATCGTAGGTGATGGAATATTCCGCTTTGCGCGGCAGTATACTTTCATCCCCCAGCGCGTCATACAACCGCATGACCTCTTTGTCGAGTGGCGTCTTTCCGACGTTCCCGGTGTTCCAGGGAGCTGCGAACTGCTGCACCGCCCGGTAAAGCCCGCCACCTTCGCGTGTGATGGGATTTCCCCAGGTGTCATAGGAGGCGGGGAGGTCTTTGCTCAGCCCCGGAATTTTCGCCCGCATTGCATCGAGCTGTGTTTTCAGCGGATCGCCTTTGCTAAAAGTCGATCTCACCGTTGGGTCTATTGCGCGTGCCGCTGCGCCGAAAGCGGATGGAACAAGCCTCTGCGGCCACTCCACCACCTCCATGACAACATTCTCTGTCGGGCTTCCATAGCCGCCCAGAGCATCCTTCACGTTCTGGAATACCGATTGATTCAGGATCGCGTCACCGGAAGCATAGACCGACTTCAAGACAAGCTCCGGCCAATCTTCCGCCAGATCAAAGTCGCCGCCCTCCTTTTGCTTTTGCACTCCATCGTAAAGAACTGCGCCAATGAGTAGCGGCGTCGCGGCGGGCTGCGCCCAATCGTAAGAAATGTACCGGTTGCCAACCTTCAATGAATACGCCTGCATACCCTGTTGTTTCTGGAAAGCCGCCTTGCGCTTATTATCGGAAAGCGTCCCTGTGATAAGGCCGCTTTTTGCGAGATTGTACCCCACTGCAATTGCGGCTGTCCCCGTCACCGCCTTGGACAGTTCGTCAATGAATACAGAAGCGTCCTTTCCGCTTTTCACATATTTGCGGTGCAGGGTCAAAAGCCCCGCCGGGCTGAAATCCAAAGCCCTGGCCGTAATGTTGGCCGGGGTCTTTGTGAACGGCATGAATACCTCTCCGGCCCCGCCAGCCTTATTCAGCGCCCGCTTGACTTCCTGTACCATGCCGGTGATCGCGTTGTCATCCTTGAAGGTCGCTTTCAGCGCTTCGCTGGTCGCTATGGAAATCGCGTCGTCCGGTATGTCTGCGATATTCCTGATTTTCCGTGCTTCGATGAAGCTGCCGAGACGGTCCACAAAGTTTTTCTCCATGAAGGGCTTGTCGCCCTTGTCCAGCAGATCATAGGTAAAGCGCCGGATATTCTCCATGATCGACCGTCCAAGCTGCTTATCTTCCGGCAGGAAATGATTGACCGCCGCTGTTGGGCTGTATTTTCTCATCTTAAAAACGTCTTTGTCTTTTCGGCTGTTCAGAAGGGTATTTTCCCACTTTCCAACGGTCGCATCGTCAAGCTGTCCCTTTATGGATTCATAGACTTCTTTCGCGAGTTTTTTGCTGTCCTCGCCTACGAAAAACGACTGTGTCGGCTTGTAGTCCGGGTTCACAAGATGGTATGCGCCCTGTCCCAACGCCGACACCTTCGCCGCCGTTTTCTGCATGGGGAGCATTGCGACATTCGCAAGGTAGTTTCTGGCCAATGTACGCGGGTTCAGTAGCATCATTACATGGCTGAATTCCGTGAGCTTTTCCATAGCCGTTACGGGATACTCTTTCGAGATCCGCGCGCCGATTTCCTCAAACGCCGCCCTGATCGCCGCTTCGTCTCCCGGCTCGATCTCCGCAAGCCTGCGCATTTCCCCGTCGGACAGCTCAAAGTCTTTCCATCTGCGGTATTTCTTTGAGCCTTCCGCGTTCATGGTGTCGATCTGCCGCTGTATGTATCGCAGAGCTGTGTCGGGATCGTTTTTCAGCAGTCCGATTGCCGCCGCCTGTGAGAACTGGCCGCTCTCGGTCAGCCGGGCGGACATCTGCCGAAGCACGTCCACCGCCGCGTCCTTCTGCCCATCTTCCGCGTATTGCTTTGCAAGCATATTGCCAAGCGGGACCGCCGCCGGATCTTTGCGGGCAAGCAAAGCGTCAAACTGTGCCTTTGCCTGCTGCAGATCGCCCTGCATCGCCTGTTGTGCGCGGTTCAGGGTTTCCTTGTTGGAAAGCTGCTTATAGAATTCCGGGTTGGTTACGAATTCATTCTTGAGTTCGTCCGGCAGGTCTGTTTTGGTGCGGATGGTTTCGGCGTATCCACGTTCCTTAAAGCCTTTGGGGATTTCCGGTTCGTTTACAGGGGCCGCTGCAGCGCCTCCCTTCTGCTTCGGCACCTTCGCGCTGACCGATTCCCCGCCCAATCCTTCCGCCTCATTCAGCGTGTTTTTTAGGCGGAAAACGGAATCGTCAACCTTCGGTTTCTCCCAATTGCGGGATTGCAGCATGGGATCATTCGGGGGAAGCGTGGGCTTTTTGACTTCTGGAAGTGGGGTAAATCTGGTGTTTCCTCCAGCCGCGCCAGAGCGCCCGGTGCGGCGCTTCATTTCATCAAGCGCATTTTGAATGGCGCTCAATGCTCCGTCATAATCGTATAGGATATCCCCAAACTTCTCTCTTGTAAAATCCGGGTCAATAGCGTTTAATCCCGCAATCTGTGCGGCGATTTCATTGATTAACTCTCTCTGGTCGCTAATAGAATCAATGTTTGGATGCGTTTTGGAGTATTTATCGATAATCAATTGCAGGACAGGGTTTATTTTCCCGTCTTTTATTACCCTAATTCCTCCATCTGTTATTGCTGTTTCTACAGCTTCGTGGATATCCGGATAAAGGAATTTTGAAGCATGTAACGCCTCATGGTTCCCCATGTTTTTCGGGGTAAATCCGTGATCGTTCTGTATCAACACCCTTCCGGTTCCTATTGTAGAGCCTTCGCCCGTTTGGACAAAGCGTTCTCCATTACGAGCAATTACTGGTTCTCCACTAATAGTAGCAGGAACCCCATATTCGCTTAAAATCTGCTGAGTTTCCTTTGCAATAGGGCTGATTTGAGCTTCGGGAACTTTTTTGATTCGATACTCTGTTTTTCCCGCGCGGATTATTTCTGTTTCGGCGGTATCAAGTTCCCATTTTCGTCGCAGAATTTCAGAATCGATTCCATCAGCTTGTCCGCCCGCTCTCGTTCTTCCGGTGTCAACTGCGGAGGATTGAGAAAGTCCTCCTTCTCCAAAATTACCGACAGATCCTTCGCTACGCGATCCTCTTTGTCCACTTAGATCACCTCCGCCTTGATTATACCCCGGCTTTGTCTCGGGCGCAACGCCAAATGGGTCTTTCAATTCATCCATTTTCCGGTTATACCAGTTTTCGCCGCCCGGTGCGTTCGACACTGCCGCCGCTTTGCCCATGCGCCAGAGCTTTCCAATGGTTTCAAGCCCGATATCCGTCCCCAGTCCCATTGCGGTATTGATCCCGAGATTCTTTGCAAAGTCCTGCGGGTTGTCCGTCTCCTGCGCCGCATAGATCACATCCAGCGGCAGGTCGGAAATTCTCCCCGCCGCAAGCCGGGAGATGACTTCTGCTGAAACCTTCCCGCCGAGCGCGGAGGATACCTTCCCGCCGAACCGTCCAAGCGCTTCTTGCAGCACCGGCATTCCCTCAACCATCTTTGCCGCCGTCCCGTACTTGATCGCTTCCCCCGCGAATTGTCCCGCGCCATAGGCCAGCGGGTGCAGCTCTGTGGTCTGGGCAAACGGCTCATTATACCGCGCTCGCTGTTCAGGCGTGAATGGGATCATAACAGCCGGAAGGTCGGCCATAGACTTTACAAATCCGTTTGTCGCCGCAAACGGTACGCTCTGGCGCTGTAACGCCATCAGGTTTTCTTCGGCTTGTGAAATACTCTGCCGGGTAACAGGCTGTTCGCGTAAGCCCATATCCGCTTCAAGCTGTGCGTTCAGGTCGTTCATGAATTCTTCCGTGGCCACGCCAAACTCCCGCTGCGGAATCTGCGCAGACAGGTCTTTCGACAACTGCTTTTTAAAGTCTTTGGGCAATTGCGGAAGAATTTGTCTCTGCGCTCTTTGATTCGTCAGCATCGGGGTAATGAGGTTTAGCTGGTTCTGTCGCTGCTTTTCATAGTTCTGGCGGATCTGCCGGGCTTCATCAGGCGACGCAAAGATCATGGCATTTTCGTATTCTTTGCGGCTGTCCTGTGCCCGTTTCGCTGTGCCAGTCATTAACGTGGGCGTTGGTACAGTCTTGCCAAGGGTTCCAAACATCCCACGAGACTTTGCAAGATTTTGTGCCGGTTTCAGATCCTTCGACTGTGCATAGTCCAGCTTCTTAAAGCCGGCCATCTTCGGCTGATTCAGCACTGGCTTTTTGATACTCGAAGCGCTCCCACCAGTTAAGGTGGGAGCTTTGAACATGCTTGCCGGTCGCTTCAAGGTTTCGTTGGAATACGGGAGAACCGTTGTCTTTTTGGTGTTTACGTTGTAAACCTTTACCTTATCCCTGTCATCCTCATATCTTCCCGTGGAAAGGTTGTAAATTTTCATTCCGTCACCTCATCGGTTCAGATAAGCATTCCAGTCCAAACCGTCTAATAGTGTCCCCTGGTTCATTGCGTGCCGCTGCGCTTCTAAGGCGGTCATCCCGCCGGAATTGTAAAGATCCCCGATTGTCTGTAAACTCATTGGTTTCGCGAGATACGTCCCATATTGATCATATCTGGGGTCTGCTGCCTGTTCGGTTTGTCCTCCTGAAACGGATTTCGATACACTATTTGCAGCATTCAGAGCCGCTAGCTGTTTCGCCTTCTCAATTTCGAGCTGGCTCTGGTAAGCTGCCATTTGCATTTGCTGGTCATATTGCGCCTGCTGCTGTTGGAGCTGCAAGAGGGCGTTGGCCATCATCTGCGCATACTGGCTTGCGTTCTGCGCCACGGCAAGGTTTCCATTGTCCCGCGCGTTGGCAATATTCAGATCGAGATTGGCAAGGTTCTGGTCGTATACCCCGCGCAGATTGTTTACAGCATTTCCGTAATTGGTTTCAAGAGCAAGGTTCGCGCTTTCGGACGCGCCTCCCCCAAGGCCCATTGCTGCCATCTGCTGCGGAAGGTTCTTGCGGGAAAGTTCTTTTGCAAGGTAAGCCTGCTGTGCGCTGTCCTGGTACTGGCTGTCCAGCGTCCCGCGCTGTGCTTCCAGTTGCCGGATTGCCTGATTGGTCTGCGCCATCAGGCGGTCAGCATCCGCTTCTTCCGCTTCCCTAAGTGCTGCCCTGTATTGGCTCATAATATCACCGTATCCTGTCATAGGATTCGCCTTTCCTTTGCTGTCATAGCCCGCCGGATAGTTCGTTGCGCCGTTCGCGCTGCCGTCCCATTTCCCCGCAATCCTCCCCTGTGCAAGTAAAGAATCATACGCCGCCTGGTTGAAGCTCCCGCTTCCCCATATCGCCTGATATTCCGGGCTGTCAATCGGGAGCGCTCCGCCGCTCATGCCCCGGCCCGCGACGAGATTGTCATAAACCCAGTTGTATTCGTCCGAACCGTAGGGGTAACGGTAATCACTGTTGCCAAAGTCTGTACCGTAGTTCCAGTCGACATAGGCTTTTGCACTGTCCGAAATCTGCGAACGGTTCTTCGCGGTATTCGGCGCTACGTAGTCGAGCGAATAATAATCCTTGTCCGGGTTACGGCTTATGTAGGAAAGCCCAACCATCGCACCGTTCTTTAGCCGCGCAACCGGGTCTTTTCCCGTTCCGGTTCTCGCGCCGGTATACTCGTAGCCCTCTTTTCCGGTTCCCCACTCGCCCTTCTCATTTTTGAAAACCGTGTATCCGTTGTATCCGCCTTTGTTATTCGCTGCGTTCTTACTGTTCCCGGAGTTGTCAATATAAGATCCGGCAACCTGCGTTTTTTGGGTATATCCTCCCTTGCCGGAGCTTCCGCCGGAAGAACCACTGTTGTATTTGTTATATACGTTCTGCCCGTACTTGTCATCCATGCTGTACCAGCCGCCATTCGCGCCCTGTACATAGGTCTTGCCGCGCTCGGTTTTGGTCTGTCCCGGATTGACTCCAGGTTTAGACGACTTTGAGCTGCTGGAGGAGCTGGATTTTGACGAGTTGGACTTGTTCCCGGAAGAACTGCTCTTGCTGGAAGAACTGCTCGACCATTTTTTCCCGGAATCACTGTCCGCGCTTACCCATAGGCCGCTGGAAGTCTGAACATAACTTTTTCCGCCCTCGGTTTTGGTATTGCCCGCTTTTCCCTTCGCCATGATATCACCCCTATTTCATCATCATTGCCACCAGCGCCCCCACAAGCATGCCTGACAGGGTGGATACTGCGCTGGTGAAGATTGTCCTTGTCATGCTGTTCCAGCGTT
>NZ_QSBX01000025.1:0-2744 GCF_003465835.1 Anaerotruncus sp. AF02-27
GCTCTTGGCGGTTTTTGGCGCCGCGCTCACGAGACAGCTTAGTTATAATATCACGGCTGAAAGAATTTGTCAACACCTTTTTTAAACTTTTTTCTTGACCTCTTTACCGAAAATGCGACACCAATTTTGATGAATCCCGACGAATGCCCGCGAGGGCGCTGAATTCCTTGATTTTCCCGGCGTTTTAGGTTAAAATGGTGACTACTCTATTTTAACTAAAGGTGGTACCACAATGCCGATTAAGATTCCTGACAGCCTGCCCGCTTCAAAGATCCTCGAAAATGAGAATATCTTCGTCATGACCGAGTATCGCGCTCTGCATCAGGACATCCGTCCGCTGCGCATTGTGATCCTCAACCTGATGCCCAAGAAGATCGAAACCGAAACACAATTGCTCCGTCTTTTGAGTAACTCGCCGATCCAGGTCGATATTGAACTTTTGCAGACCAAATCCCATACCTCAAAAAATACCCCGTCCGAGCATCTCTTTAAATTCTATAAGACTTTTGACGAGATCAAGGATGAGCGCTTCGATGGGATGATCATCACCGGCGCGCCGGTCGAACAGATGGCTTTTGAAGAGGTCGACTATTGGGAAGAGCTCTGCACCATTATGGAATGGAGCAAATCGAACGTCTGGTCCACTCTGCACATCTGCTGGGGCGCGCAGGCGGGGCTTTACTATCACTATGGAGTCCATAAATATCCGCTTGATGAGAAGATGTTCGGGATCTTCCAACACCGGCTGCTGGTTGAAAACCACCCGATCACCCGCGGGTTCGATGAACTTTTCTTTGTGCCCCATTCCCGGCACACCACCGTCAAGCGGCGGGACATTGCAAAGATCCCGGAGCTTGAAATCCTTGCCAGTTCCGATAAGTCGGGAATTTACATGGTGGGCCGCCGGGATGGCAGGCAGTTTTTCATCACCGGCCATTCGGAATATGACCGGGATACACTGGCAAATGAATATTTCCGCGATCTCAAAAAAGGCTTACCAATCGGTATTCCGGAAAATTACTTCCCGGACAACGACCCGTCGAAAACGCCTCCTTATACCTGGCGCGGCCATGCGAACCTGCTGTTCTGCAATTGGCTGAACTACTACGTCTACCAGGTCACGCCGTATGATCTGGAAGAACTCCCGCCCAGCGATGATTAAAACCAAAAAAACAAGTCAAAAATCCTCTCAACGAAAGTTGGGAGGATTTTTTTATGAAGCGGATGGCTCTGATCAGCAAGCTCGATCTCGCGGTGCTGCTTGGCGTTGCGGTTTCGGTGCTGCTCGCGAATATCGCCGTGTTCGGACAGGAATGTACGCTGGTGCGTTCGGACGTGGTACGTTTACATATTATGGCGGATTCCGACCGGGAGGCCGACCAGGCGGTCAAGCTGCGGGTGCGCGACCGGATTCTGGCGGATGTAGGCGATGTATTCGCCGGACCCCACAGTCAACAGGATGCGAAAAAAACTGCAAAAGCACATCTCGATGAGATCAAAGCCGCCGCCGAGGCGGAACTTGCGGCCTGTGGGGTGGATGCGCCGGTTCGGGTGGAACTGTGCAATATGTATTTCACGACCCGGCAGTATGAGCAGCTGTTCCTGCCGGCGGGAAATTACGATGCGGTGCGCGTGACCATCGGAAGCGGAAACGGCAAAAACTGGTGGTGCGTGATGTACCCGCCGATCTGCGTGCCGGCCGCAAACGCAGAAACCCGGGAGTTTCTGGATGAATCAGCGGAGATGGGAGAAATCCTGGAGCTCAACAACGAGCCGCTGTTCAAGCCGAAACTGGCAATTGTGGAGCTGTTCGAAGGGATTTTCAAAGGCCCTTCGTAATATCAAGCCTGCCCGGCAGGCCCTTGAGCAGATGTGCCTGCATGATGCTCAGCTTGAGCATCATAGAGATGAACTGCTCGGTGGTGAGGTCATAGTCCGCGACTGCGCGTTCAAAGACGACCGCATCGTTGTCGTCGAGTTCGACGGTGTAGGTTTTCATGCTGATTCCTCCTTAATAGTATGTTACGTAACGCATACATTGTATCACTTAACTAAGTATTAATCAAGTTCATGATATTTTATAATAGTTAAGTGAGGTGATATGAATGGGAATGGATGATTTGAAATATCGGAAACGCCTGTCGACTACCGTTGACAAGGGGATTTATAAAGCAATTTACAATTATTCCATCGACAGCGGCCTTCCGCTGTCCCGCCTGCTCGATACAGCGATCGGGGATTTTCTGGCAAAGAACAATATCCCGTTTGAAGTGGACGGGCCTTATAAAAAGGAACGTATCAAATAAAAGGCCAGCGGCGAAAGCCGCTGGCCTTTTTGGATCGCTGCCCTTCGGCAGCGATTGCGCTATCGCGCACTGCTGGACAAGGAGAAAACGCCGGACAGGCGCACATTATATTTGAATTTTAAAAAGTTTTTCAAAATTCTGATACAGAATCTTGTCGCTGCGCTCATCGGAAAGATTCAGATTGAGAAACCTTTCCAATTCCTGCACATGATCCCACATGGGGAAATCGGTGCCGAACAGAAAGCGGTCGTCGCCGAAGTGATCGATCATGCCAACGGCACGCGCCGGGTCGAGCGCGAACAGCGTGCTGGACGTATCAAAGTATACGTTGGGGCAATCATAAAGGCACCCTGCCGCTTCGTTCCAGTTATTGTATCCGCCGAAGTGCGCCGCAATGCAGGTGAGCTTTGGAAATTGCCGCGCAATCGCCGCAAGCCG